>JAJDAB010000329.1 GCA_029262095.1 Candidatus Hydrogenedentota bacterium | reverse complement strand
TGTTCCTGCCCACATTCTTGTTCGGTGCCGCGTTTCCATTGGTAGTTCGAGCGGTCACCCAAGACGGCGCTGGCGTGGGCGGGTCCGTCGGTCGGGCGTATGCTGCGAATACGGTGGGTGGTGTCTTCGGCGCCCTTGCTGCGGGCTATGTGCTATTACCGCTCGTCGGCACGCAAAACGGCATCCTATTTGCCTCCGCACTCCTGGTCGTCTCCGGACTTATGTTAATTGGTGGAAGTCCCGGTTCAGGTTGGGTGCGAAAAATATTCGCGACAGCAATTGCCGTAGCGGTCACAATTGCCGCGTATTCCGCAGCGCCCAGCGATGTGTCACGCACGGTCAATCACGCGCACATTCCTGCGCACCATGAAGTGTTCATGGACCATGAAGGGATCGAAGGCACAGTGGTTGTATCCGGACCCGCCGGGGACACCGGCCATTTCGATCGGGTCTTGTGGATTAATGCCGTTCAAGCGACGCAATCCATCGAAAAAGGCGTCAAGATGAATCGCTTTCAGGGCGTACTACCAATGTTGTTTGATCGCGAACCGGAGTCGGCCCTGTTCATGTGTTTCGGTTCGGGCGTGACAGCGGGGACACTGGCCCAAACATCGCTCAAACGCATTGACGCTGTGGAAATCGCACCGGACGTGCTAAAAGCGGCGCCGCTCTTTTCGGAATTGAATTACAACGTGATCGAGAATCCGAAGATGCGGTTCATTATCGACGATGGTCGAAATTTCTTGCTGACGTCGCGAGAACATTACGACCTCATCACCTTTGAACCAATGCCGCTCGCGCTCGCGGGCGTGTCGGCGTTTTACACTGAAGAGTACTACCAGCTCTGCCGACAGCGACTTGCCCCGCGAGGCTTGGTGAGTCAATGGGTGCCGATGCACGCGTTGCATCCGGATATCGTGCGCTCGCTCGTAGCCACATTTGCGGTGTCGTTTCCAGAGTATTGCGCATGGTTCGTGAACGCAGATCTGTTTCTGATTGGATCGGACGAGCCCCTGGCCATCTCGTACTCGCATGCGGAATCGGTACTAGAGGATCCGACCCTTGGCCCTGCACTGCGGGCAGTGGGCATCCCGGATACATCTGAATTGTTGGCTAGTTTCGTGATGGGACGAGAGGCACTGCGGGCGTTTGGAGGCGATGCGCTGCCCATGTCGGACGACCGTCCGTGGGCGGAGTTTGAAGCCCCCAAGTGGATTAACGGAAGAACCGTGCAAGACACCATTGCATTGCTGCGCGAACGTCACGAGAGTCCACTGGCGTTACTCGACACATCGGATTTGCCGAAGGACAAAGCGTACGAAGCGCGTGCCCGCGTACAACGACGATACGAAGCGCGCCGTCACGATCTGGAGGGACTGCAACAATTCTACGGTGGCACCCGATTGGGGAACACCGACCTGCATTTCAAAGCAGCACTTGATGTCGATCCCAGCGATGCGACCGCCCGGTATTACCTCAGGCAAATCGTGGTGCAGCGGGTGCCGTTATTCGCGCAATGGGAGGATTATGAGGCTGGGCTTGTCTACATCTCAGAGATGGTTCCCTATCTCCCCAATCATCCGGAGCTCTACCTTTATCAGGGGGACATTTACCACGCAATGAATAAGCGCGGGCGCGCGTCCGTCAGTTATGCCAAATACCTCGACCTAGGTGGGTACGAGCCCCGGGCCAGGGAACGGAAAACCGGATGGGCGCCCGCCAGAGCGGCGACCCCGTAATCCGGGAACAGACCCGGCGAAACGGTTGTTTCTCCTTTGTATTCAATCAACCGAAAGGTTTGTTGTCCAATTGGCCCGCATGCGCTATCGTAATAGCGTCTGCTGGGCGGCGAATCGCGATAGTGGAATCTGACGCAACGGTGCGTCGACGGAGGATAAGATAGTGTCAATGATGCGAGTAGGTTTAGCAATGTTATTGGTAGGAGGGCTGGCGGTGCCGGCATTCAGCGAAGGTGCAAAAGTCACCGATCACACGGTGAAGAATATCGACGGAGAAGATGTCGATCTCAAGAGCTACGAAGGCAAAGTGTTGCTCGTAGTGAATGTCGCTTCGAAATGCGGCCTGACCCCGCAGTACAACGACCTCGTTGCGCTGCACGAAGAGTACAAAGAAAAAGGCTTTGAAGTCCTTGGTTTCCCGGCCAACAACTTCATGGGTCAAGAACCCGGCACGGACGAAGAAATTAAGACGTTCTGCTCTTCGAAGTTTGGCGTCGAATTCCCGATGTTTTCGAAGGTTTCGGTGAAAGACGATGACGTCGCTCCGTTGTATGTCGAGCTGACATCCGAAGAAGAGAACGGCGAATTCGGCGGTGACATCAAGTGGAATTTCACGAAGTTCCTGGTCAACAAAGAAGGCCAAGTCGTCGCGCGTTTTGAGCCGAAGACCAAGCCATCTGACGAAGACGTCATCGCGGCAATCGAAGCAGAGCTCGCCAAGTAGTCCGTTAATTTATTCAAGCAAGTTCTCGGGCGTCTCCACAGTTTTTGTGGAGGCGCCCATTTTTGTCATCTAAACGAGGGATGGGTGCCGGGAATCCTGCCCGACTCTCGGGCCTTCCAAGAAAATGGCATAGCGACGCGAGTACCGGTCCTCGTCATGCTCGCGAAGGCGGGCCTTCCCAAAAGGCATACGCACGCAATTGACTTCCATTTAGTGAACAGCATTCTCCCTTTCGTCTTTCCCGCGCAGGCGGGAATCCAGAGGTATTGCAGTTGATCTGGTCCTCCAACTGGATATCCGCCTGCGCGGGCATGACGATTGAGGAGCACTTGGGTATTTGCTCCGTATATCGGGGGCATCTGCTCCGCCGGATATACGTTTGAATTGTCGGGATACTCATTCCATTTGATAGATTAGCGGATGAGCATGCGGGACGGTGGCAAAAGCCATGATCCAAGCCACATGATTAGAACGATGCACTACGAGAGGGAATCTTTGATGGGATGGATAATGCCGGCGATTCGTGTTTTTTCGACTTTGTTATTGCTGTTGGTTGCAATAGACGCTTACGCGGAACCGTCAGTCAAGCAGACGATGGACGATGTGGTTACGCGTTTGTACGCGACGATGACCGAGGATGAGTTGTACGCGATTGACGATGCCGCCGCATTGCAGTTGTTCACACCGGAAGAGCGGGAGATTCTTGCGACGAAGTATTGGTATTTCGACGTAGACGTGCCCGTAGTGGTATCGATTCTACGCACGACGTCGCAGCCTAGTGTGCCGTTCTGGCTAACCGAAGCGGGCTTCGTGAAGACCGATCTCACTGTTCAGAACATTGAGGACTGGACGTACGAAGTTTGGCAGAAGCGTTTTCCCGCTGGCCATGTCGGCCTCGGTATCAACGGATTCGACAAGCATCGTGAACATTATTTGGTCGGGGTCGGACCGCAGAACAAAAACGACGCGGTCTCGATATCCGAGTTGTTTCCTTCGGAATTTGCGATCGAAACGATGAAAGATGGCGCGATGTGCTATCTGGACTGGGACAACCTCGTTCTCAAGGATGTTCCGAGTTCGTTGGTGGGTCATAAGCTGTTGACCACCATTCGCGGACGCGCACGGGACGCGCATTTGGTTGGCGGGTTTCGCAAAACCGCGTGGCCGTCCTCGCGGGAACCCGATCAGATCGCATTGACATGGAGCAGCGACCCGCAAACGACACAGGCCGTGCAATGGCGAACGAGCACCGATGTCGAGACGGGTGCGGTTCGTTACAGAGAAATGGACAGCGCGGACAAATATCGTGTTGTGGATTCGACAGTCGAACGAATCGAGAATCGTCTGCTCGTAAACGACCGTTATTGTCATTACCACACGGCTATTTTGGCGGAACTCAAGCCGGGGACCGCGTACATATATGCAGTGGGCAATCCGGAGGGCAACGCCTGGAGCAATGAGACCGTGTTTACTACTGCGCCACAGGAAACGGAGCCGTTCACTTTTGTCATGTTTGGCGACACGCACAACAATCCGGACTGGGGAGAGATGCTCGATGGCGCGTTCGTGCGGCATCCGGAAACGGCGTTCTACACCATCGCAGGCGATCTGGTTAACACCGGTCAATACCGCGACGATTGGGACGCGTTCTTCGCACATTCAAGCAAGGTGTTCAGTCAGAGGCCGGTCATGCCATCGCTTGGTAACCACGATACGCTGGACGGACTTGGAGCGGCGCTCTACAGGAGTGTGTTCGCGTTGCCAAAAGACGGTCCTAAAAAGCTTCCGCCCGAAAACGCCTACAGCTTCGAATACAGCAATGCGTTGTTCGTGATGCCGGACTGCACGTCATCGGCAGAGGATCAGTTGGAGTGGATGGAAGAAGTATTGGCGAAAAGCAACGCTACGTGGAAATTTGTGGTGTACCACTTTCCACCCTATTCGCAGGATTACGATGAGTACCCCGGCATTCGTTTCGGTTGGGGCAACTTATTCGACAAATACCATGTCGACTTTGCGCTGGAGGGTCATGTGCATTACTACATGCGGAGTCATCCCATCTACGGCGACAAAATCGCCGCGTCTCCCGCAGAAGGCACGATCCACCTGATATCCATCGCGATTCCTATGCGGGATCAGGAATTCCCGCCAGCCGACTACGCGATCAAACAGTATCGTGGAGGCGCTATGTACCAGACCTTTCGCATTGACGGCAACCGGCTGGAGTTCAAGTCGCATCTCTCAGACGGCAGTCTCTTTGACGAACTCGTCATTGAAAAGTAGCCGGACTACGCATCTTCCGTGCGGTGATTTTTGGTTGCTGGTTCGAGGGCAGACTCCTATACTGAAACCGAACAACCAGAGAAAGGCAAAGCCATGAAGGTGAAAAGTATCCTAGCCGCCGTCGATTTTTCCGATGTGACTGATGCGGTCGTGGACGCTGCGGAGTCGTTGGCCCTGACGTTTGCGGCGCCGGTGACCTTCATGCACGTCGAAGCGCCGGATCCGGCATTTGTGGGCTACGAGCCTGGGCCGCAACACGTCCGCGACAACGTCGCAAAGGAAGTCATCGAAGATCATAAGCGCATTGGCGGGGTGCGCGAGCGATTGCGCGGCGATGGAGTCGAATGCCATAGCCTTGTCGTGCAGGGGCCGATAATCGACAAGATACTCGAAGAAGCCGGGCGCGTGAATGCTGACATGATTGTCATTGGTTCGCATGGCCACGGCATGTTGTATGATCTTGTGCTTGGAAGCGTGAGCGAGGGCGTCACACGGAAGGCCACCTGCCCCGTGCTGGTCGTACCTGACCCTTCCCGTTCAGCTGCTGCCTAACGTCCGCGTGCCGTTATTGCGTATGCTGTGCGGCGTCCGTCCCATCCGCCGGTGCGCATAGCGGGCCATAATCCTGGGGCCTTCCCTTTTAACGTGTAGTTGGAGAGAGACCGAAATGTTTGAATCACTGGCTGCGGCGCCGCCCGATGCCATTCTTGGCCTGACCGAAGCATTCCGCAAGGACACCCGTCCCGGCAAAATCAACTTGACCACCGGCGTCTATAAAGACGAAACCGGGAACACGCCCGTGTTCGGTGTCGTGAAAGAAGCGGAACGTAGGCTCGTAGAAGAGGAAACGACGAAGTCGTACCTCGCGATCGATGGCGCGCCGGACTATTCCGAGGCGGTAAAAGCCTTGGTGTTTGGGCGGGACCACGAAATTGTCCGCGAAAAACGTGCAGTCACCGCGCATACGCCGGGCGGCACTGGGGCGTTGCGAGTTGCGGCGGACCTCATTAAGAGTCAATTTAGCGAAGCGACGGTATGGCTCAGTGCGCCGACCTGGCCGAACCACCCCTCCATTTTTTCCGCGGCCGGTGTTCCCGTCAAGACGTACCCCTATTACAACGCTCAGGGCAAGTGCTTAGATATAGACGCATTTCTGGACGCGTTGCGAAAGATACCGGCCGGTGATTTCGTACTGCTCCACGGATGTTGCCATAACCCAACCGGCATGGACCCCACACCCGACGAGTGGGAAACCGTTGCCGGCATCGCCGAAGAGCGCGGTTGGACCCCGTTGTTCGATTTCGCCTATCAAGGTCTCGCGAGCGGCCTACGTGAGGATGCCGTAGGCCTGTTGGAGTTCTGTCAACCAGGGCGTGAGTTAATGGTCTGCACGTCTTTTTCGAAGAACTTCGGTTTGTACAACGAGCGCGTCGGTGCGCTGACGTTAGTCGCCGAGTCGCAGGAAACCGCACAAGTCGTGCTGAGTCAGTTGAAGGCGTGCATCCGATCGAACTATTCGAATCCCCCTGCACACGGCTCAGCAATCGTAACGGCTGTGCTCAACGATGTAGCGCTAAAAAAACGGTGGGAAGAAGAAGTCGGCGGGATGCGCGATCGTATCCATGCCATGCGCAGCCTCTTTGTCGACACGCTAAAAGCCAAAGGTGTAGAGCGAGACTTTTCGTTCTTGACCAAGCAGAACGGCATGTTCTCATTTTCCGGTCTGACGCCGGAACAGGTCGACCGCCTGCGCGAAGAATTCGCGATCTATATCGTGCGGTCCGGCCGCATCAACGTTGCCGGTATGACGCCTGCAACAATGGACTCACTCTGCAAATCGATTGCGGTGGTGTTGTAAACGGGTCAGCTCAACTACCGCAGCACGTTGTATTTGATCACGCACCAGATCGCCCAGACGCCGTCGCGCCATCCGACTTTCTTGCCTTCTTCATAGGTGCGGCCGTCATATGCGATGCCGACTTCGTAGACGCGCGCACCTTGTTTGGCTACTTTGGCGGTAATCTCCGGTTCGAAACCAAATCGCGCTTCTTCGATTTCGATGCCCTGAATCAATTCGCGCCGGAACATCTTGTAGCCGGTTTCCATGTCGGTGAGATTGATGTTCGAGAACATATTCGAGATGAGTGTCAGGAATCTGTTGCCGACAGAATGCCAGAAGTACAAGACCCTGTGGCTTTCGCCGCCCAGGAACCGGGAGCCGAACACGACGTCCGCTTTCCCTTCTTCGATGGGCTTTAACAATTTTCCATATTCCTTTGGATCGTATTCGAGGTCGGCGTCCTGAACGACCACGGCGTCGCCCGTAGCGGCGGCGATGCCCGTTCGGAGTGCTGCGCCCTTGCCCAAATTGCGTTCGTGAAAAAGCGCACGGACTTTACCCTGTTTCTCGAGATCGCCGATCAATTCGCGGGTGCCATCGGTTGAGCCGTCGTCGACGACGACGATTTCGGTGTCCTGTGGCGTAGCTGCGACGCGCCCGACGACTTCAGCGAGTGTTGTCGCCTCGTTGTAGGCGGGTATGATGACGGATAGTTTCAAAGCAGTTGTCCCCGAAGGGGCACGCTAGTCGAACGGGATGAATCTTCGCAAGTTGCCTTGATACGGGGACGGGTGTACACTCGACGCTTGCACTTTTTACTGAGAAGCTAGGAGAGCCTGAAGACTTCTTTCAACCCGGCATTCGCTGCGTCGCGCGAAATACCTCTCCTCCATCGCGGCGCCGTACCCGGACTGGCATTCATCCCCTGGAATGATTTTCGACGAATTCGACATCGATCCACGTTGCTTGAGCGTGTTGCACGCCCAAGACATCGAAACACCTACGCCGGTTCAAGAACAAACCATCCCAGTCGCCCTGACAGGTAAGGACGTCATCGGTGTCGCGCAGACGGGAACGGGCAAGACATTGGCGTTCACGTTGCCCAGCTTGACCCGCTTGGCGCAGGGAGCGATGCAAAAAAACATGATGTTGGTACTCGCGCCGACTCGCGAGCTGTGCCATCAAGTCGAGACGGTTGTTTCCGACATAGGTCGTCCGCTGAAGATTTCGAGTGTCGCCATTTATGGCGGCGTCGGCATGCAACCCCAAATTGATAAATTGAAGAAGGGTTGCCAGGTCATTGTCGCGACCCCTGGTCGATTGTTGGATCATATGGGCCGGGGAAATGTTCGGTTTGACGACCTCGAAATCTTGGTGATGGACGAGGC
>JAJDAB010000328.1 GCA_029262095.1 Candidatus Hydrogenedentota bacterium | reverse complement strand
CGGCAACCAATCGCGATCTGCGCAATGCCATCCGCGTCGGTGAATTCCGAGAAGATTTCTTCTACCGACTCAACGTCTTCTCAATTGCATTGGCCCCACTACGGCGGCGAGCAGCCGATATTCCGGTTCTGGTAGATCATTTCCTCACAAAGTTCAGCCAGGAGACGGGTAAAGAAGTCACGGAAATCGAAAACGACGTACTCAATTTCTTTCTCCAGTATCCGTGGCCGGGGAACGTGCGCGAACTGGAAAATGTAATCGAACGGGCAGTAGTACTCAGTGAAGAAGGCATTATTACTAGGCGGGACTTGCCCCCCGAAATGTATTACGTGCCCGATGAAGATGATGGCGATGAGCCCGGCGCCCTACCGGGTGATCGGCGTTCGCTCGTCGAGCGCACGGACAAAATGGAACGCGAAATGATCGCCGCGGCGTTGGATGATTTTCATTGGAACAAGACGAAGACGGCGAAACACCTCGGCCTGAAGCGCACGACGCTTCAATATAAAATCCGCAAATACGAGTTAGAGTGAGTTGTAACTGCTCGCACGTGTTCAAATACCAAAGATCAAGCAACCCCTCACCCTAACCCTCTCCTCTGGGAGAGGGTTAGGGTGTTCCGGAACGTATGGGTTGGAGCGTGAGTTTGCGATCCGCCTGTTGGGTTGTGCTTTGGAACCGAGATTCTTGATAGCGGAATCGGGTGCGCATCCCGCTTGGCCCTACGGCGACGTCGGAATTCGTAGGATAAAACGCGCGCCGCCTTTTTTCGAGTTTTCGTAGGTCACCGCGCCGCCGTGGGCAGAGATGATTCGACGTACAATGGGGAGGCCGAGTCCGGTACCGGCTTCTTTTTTTGTGAAGAACGGTTTGAAGATGTCTTCGCCGGGTTCTAGGTCGATTCCGGGACCGTTATCACTGACTTCGTACACGATTTGCTGGGTATCTTCGCGCACCGTTAGGGAAACCCGGCCGCCGTGGTCAACGGCCTCGATTGCGTTGGTGATAAGGTTTCCGAGCGCTTGCGAAATGCGCTCGGCGTCGGCATATAACACCGGTAGCGGCTCGTTGGGGGTATAGGCGACTTCGACTTCTTTCTCCTGTGCGCGGCGTTGGCAAAGTTGCATGGCGCGCCGTGCCGCTTCATCGGGAGAACATTTGCCCGGCGACATGTCGAAGGGTTTGGCGAGTCCGAGAAACTGCGCAATCGACTCTTCGATCTGAGACGCCTCGTTCAGTATGGTTTTCGCGGCGGTATAGCCTTGCGATTGTTCGTCCATGCCCCGCAACAGTAGTTCCGCCATGCCGCTAATTACACTTACGGGATTGCGTAGTTCATGAACGACACCCGCAGTTAATTCCCCAAGTGTGATCAATTGGTTGTTCAGTTTTTCAATGCGTTCAAGTTCTCGACGTTCGGTCATGTCGGTGAACAGGAATGCGACCCCCGTCGGGTCGTCAGTTCCTCCCAACGGCGACGCTGATAACCCAATTTCACGTACGGCACCGTTTTCGGCCTCGACTTGCAGCACCCGTCGGGAGATCGGCTGTCCTGTTGCGAGTACTTCATCCATCACTTCGGCGATGGGGGCAGCCGATTTGAGGTCGGACAGTTTTTCGCCCACCAGCGACCGGTCGGAACCAAAGTTGAGGTAGCGCCCGGCAGCCGAATTCGACGCAATGATCAACCCATCGGCATCCACGCCGATGACGCCACTGTTCAAACCTTCGATGATCTGTTCGTGAAGATAGCTCATGCTAATCCTGGGGTGATGTCGCGTTTTATTAAGCCGCGCGCGATTGCGGCGTATTCATCCAGCGACAGGGTTTGCGGGCGCTGGCCGGGGTCAATATTCGCTTCTTCCATGGCCGCCAACACGTCGTCTTTCGGTGCGTCCAGGTGGCCGGATCGCGTCAGTGCGTTTCGCAATGTCTTTCGTCGTTGGGAAAAAGCCGCACGCGTGATCGCGAAAAGCGATGCAGCGCTAACATCCGGATACAACGGCTCTTTGTGTGCACGCAACCGCACGATGCAACTATCCACTTTCGGTATCGGTTTGAAACATGTGCGTGGAACGCGGTGCACGATGTCGACTTCAGAATAGTATTGAGCGGCGAGCGATAACACGCCGTAATTCGGCGCGTTCACCGGTGCGACGAGCCGGTCTGCGACTTCTTCTTGCACCATGACGACCATGCGCTCGAATGGTACGCCCGATTCCCAAAAGTGAAAGAGTAACGGCGTCGTAATGTAATACGGAAGATTTGAAACGGCCTTTAGATGGTCGGCCTTCGGTAGAAACTCGTGCAGTAATTTTGGCAATTCGTGGTTGAGTACGTCGCCCCTGAACAATTGAAACCGGGGGTCGTCTCCGAAGCGGTCTTGAAGACACGGCGCGAACGACGTGTCGATTTCGATCGCGAGCACCTCGCCAGCCTTTGATAACAGACGTTGGGTAAGCGCGCCTAGCCCGGCGCCGACTTCGACCACTTGATCGTCCCGCGTTAGCGCGGCCGCGTCTACCATGATGGCATTGATGTTGTCATCTAATAGAAGGTTTTGGCCGAGACCTTTCTTCAGCCGAATACCGTAGCGCGCGACCAGATCGCGCAGCGGCGGTTTTTCGATGGTTTCGGAATTCTCGGGGCCGGGCATTGGGGCTTACTTCTTTTGCTCTACGACTCGAACGCGAAATGTTGCTTGTGGACTCGCGTTGATGGTCGCCGTAAAGGGCGCGCGGGTAATGATAATTCCGGCAACTTCCTCGGATGGCGGGACCACCGTGAGAATAATCTCGACTTGCTCCGGTTTCGATTTGCCGACGGTCACTTGGGGTTCCAATAGCCTGTGTGCGTTGGTCCCGAATGTGAATCCGCCCTGGAGTGTCCAGACCACAGGTCCGTTGTACGAGCCAGCGCGTGCCGCTGCTGCGGTCTCTTCTGGAGTTCCCTCCGGTAAGCCAGTGATCAAAATTAGTGCCCGCAAGCGGTGCGGACCGAAAACCGTGTATTCCGCTTTGCCCGGTACTTGTCTCAGTTCTGCATATTCGTCGCCCTGACTTTCTCCGCTGCCAAGCGTGCCGCAGCCACACGCGATCAGTGCGATGCTGAATGCAATTCCTCGTAGTCCACTTCTCGTCATATGCTTTTTTAGATTCATGGGCGGCACCTCTGGTAGCAATTATCCCGTAACCCGGTGGGTTCAAGCAATTGCGTCGATGTCTGGACGCTTATTTTGCAGGGGAAATCGAACTGCTGCTATGATGCCATTAGCGTTGCGGCTCGGTTGGCAGCGTCGTCTTGGGGAGAAATGGTCGGCCAATGGCGCAACTTGTCATCGAACAACCCGGCGTTCCACCTATCACGGCTCCACTCGGAAACGGTGAAGTCATGATGGGCCGCGAGAAGACCAACCAAATTGTCCTCGTGGCGGACGAAGTGTCCCGCCATCACGCCAAGCTCGTGGGAAGAGAAGGCCGATTCTTCCTCGTCGATCTCAAGAGCCTCAACGGCACCTATGTGAACAAAGAGCGCGTCGTTGAGCGCTTACTCACGCATATGGATGAAGTATGGCTCGGCAGCAAGTGCCGCATCGTATTCCGAGACGACACCAACCTCGCTAAACGCGATGAGGTTCCCGAAAGCGCCGTACTGCCCCAGGATATCGCCCAGATTCGGAGCGAGCTGAACCGCGTCGGCAATAACATGACGATGATTGGTAAGCGCGGTCAGACGCCAGCGCCGAGCGGTCAAGCAACACCCACCAATACGTCCCGCAGTGAAGTCGTCACGATGGGTCGGGCGTATCGCCGGCTGGAAGCGCTTTATGCGGTCAGCAAGACGATCGCATCGGATTTCGATCTCGACAAGCGATTGGCTGCGGTGTTGGATACCGTCATCGAAGCGTTGGAAGCAGACCGTGGGTTCATCATGCTCACCGATGAAGAGAGCGGCGGGCTCAAAGTACGTATTGCGCGGGAGATGGGCCAGGAACTCGAAGCCAGTTCACCGAGTATGGGTATCGCGGGTCGTGCGGCGATCGACGGCGAATTCGTCATGATGCGGGACTCCGAAAGTGACTCTGAGTTTTCCGGGCGCGCAAGCATTATTCAGCAGCGAATCTTGAGTGCGATGTGCGTCCCGTTAGAGGTCGACGACCGGCGCTTTGGTTCGATTTACATCGATAGTAGACAGACCAGCCACGTATTCGGCGAGGAAGACCTCGAGCTGTTTGCTTCGCTCGCGACACAAGCCGCGATGGCGATCGACAACGTGCGGCTGTATGACCAGATGTTGGCCTCGGAAAAGAAACGCGCAAACCTCGGTCGATTCTTGTCTCCTGCGATCGTCGACGAAGTCATGAAGGAGGACACGCGACTCGAACTCGGTGGCACTAAAAGGACCGTGACCACGATGTTCTGCGACATTCGCGGCAGTACTGCACTCGGCGAGAGATTGGAGCCAAACGACCTCGTCGAAGTACTAAACGAGCACTTTACGGCAATGACGGAGATCATCTTCCAATTCAAAGGGACGCTCGACAAGTTTATCGGCGACGAAATCATGGTGGTGTTTGGATCGCCGATTACTTCGCCGGATGACGCGTCTCGCGCCGTAAGGTCTGCATTGGCGATGCAAAAGTGTAACGATGAGCTCAATGCGGTGCGCACGGCGGAGAATCGGCCTACGCTGGATATCGGCATTGGTATGAATACGGGGGATGCTATCGCCGGTCTGATTGGTTCCCCCGAACGTCTCGAATTTACCGTCATCGGCGACAGCGTCAACACCGCCAAGCGTTTCTGCGACCTCGCTGGACCCGGTCAAGTTGTGATCGGCGCTCCAACCTTTTCATGTGTCGAAGAACAGGTCGATGCGCGACAGATGGGGTCCATCATGCTGAAGGGGAAAGGCGCGCCGGTCAGTGCTTACGAGGTCTTGAAAAGCAAGGAATCCACTCCCGGCCAACGGCACGCGAATTTGTAGGGGTTTGCGATATGGAGTGCGCAAGCTTGCTTCGCGGCGTGCAAAGACAGTTTCCCAGGGACGCGAAGCAAGCTTCGCGGAGAAAAGCGGTGGCAAGCCACCGCACTCCA
>JAJDAB010000327.1 GCA_029262095.1 Candidatus Hydrogenedentota bacterium | reverse complement strand
TATGTTTATTTTTTTGTTACGTTCGCTGCGCGGCACGGCGATCGCGATCATCTGCGCGACGCTCTCCACTGGCGCAACGATGGGGATCGTCGGGCACCTCGCCATTCCACTCAACATGATGACGTCGGTACTTCCGGCGCTTCTTTGGGTGTTGACGCTGGCGAATCCGATTCACATTATCCGCCGCTTTCAGAACGAAATCGAAACGAACGCCAATACTCGAGAAGCACTAACCAAAACGCTAGATGCAACTGCGCTTCCCTGCGCACTCTCATCTTTCACCACCGCCGCCGGTTTCCTTTCGCTCGCCGCCGCCCCTTTGGCGCCCGTTCGTGAGTTTGGCGCGTTCGCCGCGATCGGTTTTGTCCTGTCGTTTGCAGTTTCGCTTACCCTCGCCCCATCACTTCTTTTGTTGATCGGCGCAATACGCAAGCCTCGCCAATCGTTGGGCATAGCCGATTCATTCCTTAAAGCTCTTCACGCGCTGCAACGCCACCCCAAGGCCATTGTCATATCAGCGCTCGTATTCGCCGTTATCGCAGGTGCATGTGTCCCGTTCATCGATCTCGATTCCAACCCGCTTACGTTTCTGGATGAAGATGCGGAAATCGCCGATGCGTACCGTGCGATCGGCGATGGTCTCACTGGCCTGTACTCCCTGGAAATCGTGATCGACACCCCGGATGGCTGGCTTGAGCCCGATGCGTGGTCTGCGTTGGAGCGTATCGAGAACGCGGCCTCCTCGGTCCCTGGCGTTACGCGCGTGCTCTCACCACTCGATATCCTCAAGAAAGCGAATCAATGGGATCACGATTTCGCGCCTGATGCCTATGTACTGCCGGCATCACGCGATGCAGCAGACGCGCTGATCCAAGAACTCGGCGAAGCGGAGCAGGACTTCGTCAATCAACAAGTGTCGAAGGACGGGAACACCGTGCGCCTCTCAATCCTGGCGCACACGATGGACAACAGTGGGTTGTTTCAAATATTGGACACTGCTGAACGGCAACTCGCAGCGCTTCCAAAATCCTATAGCGGGTACACCACCGGCCTCGTGTTACACCTCGTACAATCCCAAGAAAGGCTTGTTCATACCCAAATTCGAACCATCGCCATCGCGTTCCTCGTTGTATTCTTCTGCATCTTCATCGGATTGCGTTCCTTATCTCTTACGCTACTATCGATCCCTCCAAATCTCATTCCCATTCTCGCGGCACTCTCCGCGATGGCGGTGACGGGCATTCGCCTTGATGTCGCAACCGTCATGACTGCAAGCGTCACGCTCGGAATCGCGGTGGACGACACCGTACATCTGCTAGCGGCATACCACCGACACCGGCGCGAAGGCAGCACCGTCGACAAGTCATGGCAAACGACGCTCGAATCCGTAGGGCCCGCGATTCTAGTAACCACGCTCACCGCTTGTGCCGCGTTTGCGATGCTGTCGTTCTCTGACTTTGTACCCCTTCGCCATTTCGGCCAGCTCGCCTGTCTGGCAATTGCGTTCGCTTTCATCGCGGATGTCCTGATGCTCCCTGCGCTCGTCAATGTCGTAACAACGTATTTGATAACGCCCCAAGTCCGTGAAGACTGACGTGATATTCGTTGCGACGTGAATTAACAGGAAGATGCACGAATCACGCGACGCTGCGCAGTATTCGCATAATTTGAACCGGTCGACCGAGCTGCACACGCTAAGCGCATTCGAATCAAACAAAGCGTATTCTAGTAGTATCGTATCCAATTTCTTGCTCCGCCATTCGAGGATTGAAACTTAATTGCACGCTCTAGCTTGCAGCCTAATACTTGTCCTGTCGGACCCATCGGGATCGTGGCAATCGCGTCTTGCGCTGATGGAGTCTCGATACGACGTCGCATTGGCGCAGCAGTTCGTTGCCCAGGCGCGCACCGAAATTGGCGTCGGTGCGGTTCTCCCCGACGCGCTGCTCGTACTCGCGGAATTGTATCGAATCGATTTTGAGGCGCTCGCAGATGCTGAACGGTCTGAGCGCCGCGCACTCGGCAAGGAAATCGACGCACTTGCCGACGAAGCGCTATCCATTGTCGATGCACTCCCCGACTCTTCTCACAGACAACGTCTTACCGCCGATCTGCTTGGCGTCAAGATTCGGAGTAATTACCAAGCTAAGAAGTACCGGAAACGAATGGAACAGGCCGCGGCAATGGCAATTCAACTCGATTCAAAAAACGCTGCGGCTTATGTTTCCGCCGCAAAGCCATTTCTTTTCGCGGATGAAGACCATCGAGGCGACATCGGCCAGGCAGTCAAGTTGCTTGAGGCCGCGCTCGAACACGACCCTGAACTTGAAAAAGCTCACCTACTGTTGGCGTACGCAGACGAACAGAATGGAAACAATGAGGGGGCGGCGAAACGCTATGCAATCGTGCTACACACCAATCCGAATTGTCGTCCTGCAAAGGAGGCGCTCCTCGCGCTGAAACCACACAGTACGGAAGAAAGCCCGTGAGGGACCAAGCGCCCAACCAGGAACGCAACTGGCCGAACGACATTCCGTTACCTCGATTTAGCGATTTACGTGAGCGACGCCTCGTTGATGAACGAATGGACAATCCGGATATAGATCCGCAACAGCACATAAACGCACTCAAGGGTATTCATCGAATTAACGTGTTCAGCGCAGCGGCACGTACGTTGTGGCCCATCTTGTACAAGCGCGCGCAGAAGAAACCGATTCGCGTACTAGACCTCGCATGTGGTGGCGGCGATGTGGCTATCGCGCTTGCAAACAGAGCACAACGAATGAATCTGCCCATAACAATTGAGGGCTGCGACATTAGCGACACTGCCACACGATTCGCGGTGGACCGGGCGGAGCGCATGCGCGCAAACGTGAAGTTTTTTCAGCACGACGCGATCCACTGTGACCTCCCGCCCGATTATGATGCAGTCTATTCATCGCTTTTCGTTCATCACCTCTCTACGGCAAACGTTAAAAAGCTGCTTTCCGGCATGACGGCCGCAGCACCTGTTGTCATCATCAACGATTTGGTACGCAGCGCCCCTGGTTTGCTTCTTGCCTATGTTGGGTGCCATGCGCTAAGCCGTTCGCCGGTTGTTCACTTCGATGGCCCAAGCTCCGTTGCTGCAGCGTTCACCATTTCTGAGTTCCGGACAATCGCCAACGAAGCAGGACTATCTGAATGCACCATCTCTTGGAAATGGCCGTTCAGATTCTTGTTCACGTATGAAAGAGCAGGTGCGCCATGAACGCGACGCTAACGCTTTCCGAAGCGGCCGATCGGCTTTGGGGCGTGGCGGTTGTCGGCGCGGGCCCTTCCGGAACGTTGGCGGCGAGAGCACTCGCCCAACGTGGTCACGCCGTGATTCTCCTCGACAAGTCCGAGTTTCCTCGTCGCAAGGTGTGTGGCGGCTGTATCAACCAGCGCGCACAACACGCGCTTGCGGCCGCTGGGCTGGGCGACCTGCTCGAGTCGCTAGGTGCAGCAAAAATTGACTCCCTCAATCTTGGGTCGTCGTCGCGTGCGGCATTGATCCCCATTCCCGGATATGTCGCCATCACGCGTGAATCGCTGGACAACGCGCTGCTAACCGAAGCTATCGACAGCGGCGTGAACATGTTGATGAAGACCCGCGCTCGTTCTACTCATGTCACGAATAACGTCCGCGTCCTTCAGGTCGATCAAGGCGACATCGAAGCTGCAATTCGCGCACGGATTGTCGTGGCCGCCGACGGCCTCGGAAGCGCACTTGCGAATGATGCTCACGATGTCGCCTCCAATTCACGAATCGGCGCGGGTGCCATCGCGCGAGAAGTCCCCGTATTCTTTGAACCCGGCCGAATTCACATGGCATGCGGGTCAGGCGGCTACGTCGGTCTAACACGCGTTGAAGATGGATTCGTCGACATCGCAGCGGCATTTGATCCGTCATACATTCGCGAGAAGGGCGGCCTCGGCGAGGCCGCGGCTGCAATTTTCGAACAAGCTGGATTTCCGGTGTGGCCGGAGTTCGCCCAACTGGATTGGCGCGGTACACCGGCCCTTACACGCCGCAACACGAAAGTCGCCTCCGAACGAATGTATGTCGTAGGAGACGCTGCGGGATATGTAGAACCGTTTACCGGCGAAGGTATCGCTTGGGCGTTTACAACGGGATTGGCCGTGGCCGACTACGTGAGCGACGCGATACACGAATCAAACCGATCCATCGAAATTGCATGGACGAAACGACATAAACAGATCGTCACTGGGAGGCAGTACTTATGTCACGCGATATCACACGCACTGAGACACCCACGAGTCGTAACAACGGCGGTTCGAGTGCTACAGCGGATACCGGCGCTGGCGCAGCCGTTGATCTCGGGCATGAACACGCCGGCGCCGATTCGGAGGAAGACGTAACACGGCGCTTCACGATTCTGGGACAGGGGACAGCACTGCCAGAATTTTCTATCGGCATCGACGAATCCTTAACGTATGCCCGAGAGCATTTTTGTTCGAACGACGATCAAGCGCGGCGCCTCAAGGCGCTCTACCGATTGGCCGGGGTCAAGAACCGCCATACCGTCGTTCTCGGCGGTGAACCGGGATCGCCTAACCGGCAACCGTTCTTTCACGCACCATCAAACCCAGACGATTTAGGGCCAACCACGCGTGCGCGACTAGAGAAGTACGAGACGGACGCGCTTCCGCTCGCGCTTAAAGCAGCGCAGCGCGCACTCGGCGAAGCGGATATGCGCACGGAGGACATCACACATTTAATAACCGTATCGTGCAGCGGTTTTGCCGCGCCGGGCGTCGACATTGGCCTCATCAAAGAGCTGGGCCTTCGCAATACCGTGCAACGCACGCACGTAGGATTCATGGGGTGTCACGGCGCACTGAACGGCCTGCGCGTTGCACGCGGCATCACGGAATCCGATGCCAACGCACGCGTACTGCTGTGCGCGGTTGAGTTGTGCAGCCTGCATTATCACTACGGCTGGGACAACGAACGCGTCGTTGCTAACGCCCTTTTCTCAGATGGCGCTGCCGCCGTGGTCGGTGCCGGACAGCAGAGCGAATCGCCGGGGGCTTGGCGCATCGGCGCGACGGGGTCGTGCCTCATTCCCGATTCGGAAGACGCCATGACGTGGCGCATTGGCGACCATGGATTCGACATGTCATTGTCCGCGCGAGTACCGCAGTTAATCGGCACGCACCTGCGCGACTGGATGACGAGTTGGCTTGCTGAAAGCGACCTCAAGTTGAATGACGTTAAATCATGGGCCGTTCACCCGGGCGGACCACGCATTCTCGGGTCAGTCGTGAACGCGCTAGATCTCGAACGCGAAGTGGTTGACGTATCCCGCAAAGTTCTTCGCGATCACGGAAATATGTCGTCGCCCACGCTACTCTTTATTCTGAAAAAGCTGCGCGAGGACCACGCGGAACTCCCTTGTGTTGCACTTGGCTTCGGCCCGGGACTCATGGCGGAAGCAACGCTGTTCGTGTAGTGGTCGGCAGGATTCTCGTTAGCGTGTTGCGAAAATCGTGGGATTCAGCTTCCGGCTCACGCGGACCTCATCGACTTCAACGTCCTTCTTCGACTTGAATTTGAAGGTGTATTGCACCGTCACGCCATCTTCCTGAAAACTCGCGCGCGTCCCTTTTCCCAGGATTGAGAACAAATCGCCCCGCCCACTCTCGGTACGCTCTTCCGGAAAGCTGTGTTCCCACGAGAAACTAAATTCGGATCGCTCCGTGAGGCGATGCGTGAATCCAATTGATACGTGATCCTCGGCCAATGCCGGCGTCGTGGCATTCGAAAAGATACCGTCATCGCGAATCGGAGATTTCCCGTAGGAGTAGCCCGCGCGCAACGTCCATTTCGGGTTCAGATCGTAGACCACGCCCAATTTGATTATGTGTTGGTCTTCCCAACCCAGGCCACCTTTAGTGGTTGGCTCCGACATTTGTTTAATGGAAGACCAGTCCTGCCACTTATAGTCCGCCAAGAGATGAAGATTGTCTGTCAAATGAACTGCAACGCCAGCTTGCACAGTCTGGGGTAAATCTAGATTCCATTTGATCAAGTCTTCGTACCGTTTGTATTGCTCCATTGCTTGTCGCGATCGCCACGTGCCGCCGATCGCGATATGCTCCCAGCGCTTGTAAAACGAGAGTTGCAAACCGACACCGAACGCGTAATCCCATTCGTTGTCGCCTTCAGTGGGCCGCAGATTCAACGTCAAGTTGTCGGTTCGAAACCGCGAAGCAATGGCGAGTACTGACCCACCAAGCGCCCAGCCGTTTTCGAACCGGTACGCGTAGGATAACGGCATACGAGCAATTTCCAACTGTGATCGCCGGTCGCCATTGGTCGGAATTGCGAGGGTGACTCGGGGTTTGCTGAAGTCTGCGACGTTCCCCTGTACACCAAAATTCCCGAACCCCAGCACACTGTTCTCACTCAGCGGCCAAATCATCCCGAACGACGGAATCCATACGCCGCTTCCATCGGTCAACTTGACCGCGGTCGTGTTTACGATAAGCGGGAAGCCTCGCGGCCGGTATCCGCGGTGAAGATCCAGAAACTCAAGTGAAATATCGAGCTGCTTGCCGAGTTCGACCATGCTCGCAGGATTCAATAGAGCCCAGCTCGAATCTTGCGGATACGCCACCCCTGCGCCGACCGTGCCTTGTTGCACAGCCCCCACACCGATCAATTCGTTCCCATCGGCTGCAAATGAATCAGGAGATACGAGGCAGAACAGGACGGCGAAACTAATTATCTTGAACTTCAACATCAACCCAACTGTACCTTCTTACGTGACTCCAAGTATATTCACCGGCTGGCATCCTTTAGGTCAATCAATTATTGGACTGCGGGTCCGGGCTGTTAGACTCGTTAAGGGATATTTCCATGAACCAACACGAAGCCAGTGAGATGTACGAGGAAGCCAGGCAGCTTGTCGCTGAAAACCGACATGCGGACGCCCTCTCACTATTCGATCAACTCGTTGAGGCGTTTCCAGAAAACGCCGAAATCAACCGTGCACGGGCAAAGGCGTTTGATGCGTTCGAACGTGTGGACCGTTCAGAAGAGAACGATTTAGGCGAAGTATCGGAAGTGGATCAGCTAAATTTCGCCGCATCGCCCGATGAGTCGGCATCGGTGTTCGTGCGAATCGCGACCATTGCAATGGTCGGAGTGGGTGCTGTTAGTGTCGCTGCGTATTTTGCCGTCTTCGCTGGGAGCGTCGACCCAGGCGTTGAAAGCGATTCTCCGGTCAACCAACGAGCGTCAACTGAACCAATTCCCCTCGCGCAGGTACCGCGCTCAGCTCCAGAGAAACTACCAGGGCAAGACAACGTTCCTGCTCAAGAGGAACTGGGGCTGGCAGCACCCGAGCCCGAACAGGACAGCGAGAGTAATCCGCCACCACCAACTCCGACAACGGAGGATGCTCAGATGTCGGCCGTCCCCGCTGCGAAGGACTTCGACGTCGTACAAGCGACGACAGATCTACCGGAACGCGACATCGAGACGCCCGGCGAAGGCGACGCACCAAGCGCAATCGATCCGATCGAAGACGACGTTGAAAAACTCATCGAACTGATTCAGCTGGATCGTGTGCAAGCCGCTGTTGATCTTCTTCGCGACAACCGTGATATCGCCAATTCCCTCGACTTCGAGAGTCGTCCGATTCTAACGTACGCACGCAGCGTCGAAATGGCCAGCCTGCTCGTTGAGGCCGGCGCAGACTATGACCTCGCGACAAGCGGCGGCTGGACACCGCTCATGTGGATTTCGGGTCGAAACGGAAGCATTGAAGTCGCGAAGTATCTAATCAAACTCGGTGCGTGGGTCAGCATTGAAGATAACAGCGGCATGCGCCCCATTCATCAGGCCGCCTTCATGGGCAATCACGAATTGGTCTCCGTGTTTGTGGATCACGGCGCCGACATCAACGCGATTGACGATACAAACGTTACACCGCTCCATGGCGCTGCATGGTCTGGCGATCTTGAAGGCGTAAAGCGCTATCTCGCTCTCGGAGCCGATCTGTTGCTTCAGAACAAAGGCGGTAAGACACCACACGATGTCGCGAACGAGCGCGGGAATACCGATTTGCTTCCACTGCTCGACCCGGTTCAGACGGCGGCACCCAGCACTGAGCTCGCTATGCCAGCAACCGCGTCGACGGGACCGGCCGGCGTACGGACGTTGGCGTTTGCCGACGATACGAAACTCGGAACGGTTCAAGTGCGAGACTGGGGATCGACCGATTACAAAGCTTGGGAGTCTGCCGGTTCGGCATGGGGCACGGTCAACATCCCGGTCGGCAAGGAAGTCATGTTGATGATCGATGTATCCCAACTTGAATCACTCAACGCGATCGCCCCGGAAGGCATTCAAGTGCTCTACATCCGTGGAGTGAAACTCGACGACGCACAGTTGGAAAACCTGTATCACCTCACAGGCTTGCGGCGCATAACGCTTTCAAAAACGGGCGTATCGAGAGCAGCCGTCGAGGCCCTCCAAGCCGCACTTCCGGAATGCACGATTCGAAACTAGAAAGCATCTCGTAAGTGTTCCGTTAGGTGTTGATACTGAAGATAATAATATCCACCAAGGATCGTAGTGCAGGCTTCCAGCCTGCATACGCACTATATTCTGGGCCTTGCAGGCAGGATGCCTGCACCACAATAGGCCCTGCCGAGGCACAAAAAGCATTCATGAGACAGCCTGTAGTTGCTCTTCCACTCGGGATATATGCTTCCACTATCGCTTTTCGGCACGCTCGGCACATGCAATACAAAAGAACGCCGTAGGGTCAGCGTCCATACGCTTCGCGTCGATTGGCTTCTTACAACTAGCGCAGTCGCCGTATACACCTTTTTGAAGGCGTATGAACGCGCCCTCGATTCGCTTAAGGTGCGTTTCCCGGCGACGGTCCAAGGCTTGGGCCATCGCTTGCTGCTGCATCGCATCCATTCGAGACAAACGGCCGACCCGCGATTGATCCAGTTCCACGGGAGACTTATCGTCTTCGGCCTCATCCTGCTTGCGGAGAATTTCTTCGCGCAAAGCGTGCAACCGCGTTTCGATACGATTCAATTCTTCCGGGTTCATACAAATAAGAATATCACCTGAGACGTTGACCCGTAACCGCCTTTGATCTGGAGTTCGGTTTTTCACGGCCTGAAGGATCACCCGCTAGAAGGTCGGAATATTGATTGAAACGACTGCAGCGCCCACGAAGGGCGCCGCAGCCAACACGCAATACCTAAAAAGTACTATCTACCGCCTTGCATCTTGACCACGGTTTGCATTTCAACCGCGTCAATCCCGCCATCGGCATTGGTATCGATCATCCCGAAGAATTGTTGCATCGCCTCCGGGACTTCGTCTTTTGAGATTGCACCATCTTTATTTTTGTCGAACTGTTTCACCATGCCCGCTGCCATGCGAACGACATTCTCGTCCACTTCGACTTCCGCGACGTCTGGAACATCAACATTGCCGTCCGCCCACGAGAGGAAGAGCCCGCCCATCATCATCTCTTCCCAGGTCTGTTCGCCCCAACGCACGGACTTCGTCGGGTCCGGGTTGTATGGGTTGTCCGCGGAATTGTCGAACGTCGCGACAACGCGTACCTTCGTGCCGGCCGGAACGCGCAACGGATCGGCGAGAAAATAGTCGAGTTGCCAGTTGAAGTCATACCTAGGAATTGAGCACGCCAATTCCTCCTCACCGCCCGGGACCGTGAGAAAGAAATCCATCGCCTTACCGCGATAGTGCATATGCGGGGTGTACGAGTAGATCGTCGCTTCCTGCGGAATCGTCATGCTGGATTCGACGACGTAGTCGTCTGTATTCGGCGGAATCTCGAAGTTGGTGTTGACTACTGTTGCCGTGCGCATCAATTCCTTCGGTTTCTCCTTGGCCAGGACAATGCCGAACTTCGAACGATCGCGTTCTTCCTCACCCGTCGGGGTGTAATGAATCTGCCACATGAGCGTCGATCCCGCTGGAATGAGACGCGCAACGCCCGGCGGGTTAACGCCTGCCGGTGAACCAGGCGCATACACGTCGAGCATCGTATTGGTGACGCCATCGCTCATCGCTTGGGCGACAGCCGCGGGCGGCTGCAAGAACACGATGATGTGATGCACCACGCGGCGATTACCGGGCAACACTTCGAGCGCCTGCACGTACAAGTCTTCTTCGATTTTCATTTCGGTGACGTGGTATTGATAGTCCATCACGCCTTCCGCGGGAATAACGATTTCTTCCGGCATCTCAAAAATCATGTCCGGCTCACCGATGCTCCAGTCCTCGTGAAACTCAAGCGGCTTGGGCATGTCTTTGGGATTGCCCTTGGGCATGCCACTGTCCATCCACGAATCGATCTTGGCAAGTTCGGCCTTTGAAAAGGTTGGGTCGTTAGACCACTCCCCCACAGTTGGATCGAGCCCCCAAGGCGGCATGCGACCGTCATGAACTTCCTTGTGAATGGCCTTGGACCACGCACGGACCTGCTCGTAGTTCTGCAGATTGAACGGCGCGAGACCCTGGGTGCGGTGACACTCGATGCACTTGGCCTGCAACAGCGGCGCGATATCTTTGGTATACGTGACCTTCGACTTCTCAGCCTCGGCAACCTGGCTTAGCGTCGACAGAGCCGCCACCAGAGCAAACAACAAAATGCGATTCATTCCAACGATTCCTTTTATTGATTCAGCCCGGCAACACAGGGCCGTCTAAACGCGGATTATATCGAATTGACTGTCGCATTTCGATAAACATGACGAGATAAACATATTTGAGACGTATTTTATGTCGACTGAATCGGGAGCATCTGGGACGGTATTCAGGCGGACTTTCGGCGACTTATTCGAGCGATTTGCACTAGCACGGCGAGTATGGCTACTGCGAGCACTGCCCCCAGGACGATGCGCAGCCAATTTGAGTCGTCGCCCTCGGACGCGGGCGAATCGTCAACGCGCTCGTAATCTTGATCCTCAGGCGGCTGCGTCAGGTCAGTGGAATCCGCGTCGTCCGAGAAATCTAAAACGATATCCTCCAGCGCCTCCTCGACGAGTTCTGCTCTGGAAACCGATTCGACTTTCGCGATGATCCGCAACGCTTCTTTCTCGAAAGGCGAATCCGGGAACGCATCGATGATCGGCTGAAGGATCAGAGCCACATCTTCCAAGTAAATCTTGCCGAACGACTCGCCATACTTGCGTACCAGCGCCTGAACACTCTGGATTTCTGGTTGACCTTCGCGAAAGATATCCCCAGACTTCGCCCGATCTTGCCGGTCTTGCCAATGCTTAAGGTTTT
>JAJDAB010000326.1 GCA_029262095.1 Candidatus Hydrogenedentota bacterium | reverse complement strand
GGTGGTGGTGGCGGCGGTGGTGGCGGTTTTGGTGGTGGTGGTGGATTGCCCACAGTCGGCTGCTTCTTAGCCACCGCTGCATACGATGGATCGCAAACGAGAGAACTTTTGGCGTTGCGCGAATTCCGCGATGATGTCTTGCTGAAGTCCGCGCTGGGTGCGGCATTTGTTGACGCCTACTATTCGATGAGCCCGCCGATCGCCGATGCGGTTGCCGAGCGGCCATGGCTCGCGACCGGTGTGCGTGCTATGCTGACGCCGGTAGCGCGTACAGTCGAACAACCGGCTTGGATGGCGTTGCCCCTGGGCTTGTTGGCGGCTGGATTGGTTGCTGGCCGTGTTCGACGGCGTGGGAAAGCGCTCGCGCGTTAAGTGTGAGCGCGATGGGTTCTGTGCTGAGGGCCGGGATGGCCCTCGTAGCGGAAAGGAGTCTGGCACAGTGAGAGAGCGGCATGGATGGTTTGGGCGAACGGCTTGCCTATTATTGGCGGCGGGCCTATTGGCTCAACCCGCGCTCGCGTTCTACCCGTTTGGCTATTTTAGTCCTGGCGGTTCGGGTGGCAATCTTATTTTCGTAACGTGGCCGTTCGAAGTCATGGATGCCGATGGCGATGGGGATATCAGTGGTGATGACGACGGCGTGCCGTTGAACTTTGAGACGGGAATCGGCGGTTTCACGGAAGAGGAAATCGTCCGTTTATTTTTCGGTTACGAAGAGTGGGAGCGAGTTGGGACTTCCTTTGCGGCATTTTCCCGTGGACAAGACTTGACCGATCCGGTTGAGTTGGAAGGAGGGTTCGACGTTATTGACGGAATTAATGCCGTCGCGCTCCAAACGCCAACCGATCCCCAAATCGTGACCAACGCGACATTCTTTACGATTTATTCCATTGTGCTTGAGCCCATGTCTCTTGCAATAGACAATACAATTATTTTCTTCACGGAACCTCAGTTTATTGACGTTGATACTGTCATAGATCAAACTAGCATGAATGGTATCGACCAATCGGTTCTGTTTGGTCTTGAATCGTTAGCTACGTTTTCCGGAGGCACGATTCTTGGCCTCGGAAACAGTGGTCTTACGAATGTCGGTGATGCTCCCGGCGCTAGCGGTTTCTTTGAAGAAGAGGAAGTTGTCACCCTCCGGAATTTCCAGGGCGTTCTTGAGCCTCGCGGCGTTACTTCGAGCATGTTTAACGAGCTTTTCGTGATCGATTTGGGTAATGGCGTCTTCGAGTTGGGCCACCACGATTTGGCTGTCGACGATATAGCCGGTATAACCTTCCTCTACCCTCGATCAAATTCAGATCTGTTTTTCGACATTGAGGGGTACGCGCGCACGATGTCTACCGAACTGATCGCCTCTCGACCGATTGCGGGCGCTTGGATTCGTGCGTATGTCAATGCGAACAACACGAGCAATCGAGTCCCTCTGGTCGATACATTTACAGGTCTCTACACACCGCCGATCAACCCAAATGATCGCAATCGATTTGAGTTGAAGGGTCTACTCAAGCAGATGGAAACGCCAGGTGGTGTCACGTTCCAAGCCAACTATACGCTTACGTCCGCACTATTTGAGCCACTGCACGAATTTGACCCAGCCAACAACATTGATATTCGCACATCACTTGACTCTACGCATGGTGGTTTCGGTGCTGGCGATTCACCTGCGAACTATACGGGGTTCGGATTCGATTCGCTTTTTCAGTCAGAAGTGTTCAATGAGTCCGGAAATATAATCGGTCAGCAAAACCTTAGCCAGGGTACTCCATTGGCATTTGATATCGTGCGGCGTGAAGTGGTCAGCACGCTTTCGGGATTGTCGTTGCTCGAAATCGTCGGGCCGGAAAGAATAATATTTGGTGACGATGGTGCAGGGGCAGGTCCGAGTTCAGGTTGTCCATTCAATCAAATCATAACGGCCCCGGCAACGATATCAGGCGGCGGTCCGACGACGCCTAGTGCACTGCGGTCGTTTCGCGATAACGTTTTGCTAAACACCGCGCTGGGTGCCGCTGTTACGGACGTTTATTACAGGGTGTCTCCCGTTATGGCCAGATTCATTTACGAGCACACGTTTGCGTCGCGCATGTTCGAACGCGCTGTAACCGGCGGGAACTGGATCGTCCGGTATCCTGCCGTCGCGCTATTCATTGCGGCGTTGCTGACGCTTGTGGCGGCGTTCCGCAAGAACAGGCAAGCCCGTTACGCGGCAATCGCGGTAGGAATGGTCGCCGTTGCAATGGCGGCGTTCGTATCGCCAGCCGGTGCGCTCTCAACGACGCTAAAGACGCTTACTGATTACGTCGATACGTCCGACTATGTCGTCCACGGTACTGTGGAATCAGTGGATAGCTATTGGACTTCCGATGGCAAACGTATCGTAACGGACGTGACCATTCGGGTGGACGACTCCGTGAAGGGTCGTATGAATAAGGGTGGACTCGTTCAGTTCCAACTGCCTACTGGGCAGGTAGGCGCTGTTGTGCGCACTTCTCCGCAACTCCCCAATTTCGCCATCGATGAAGAGGTTGTGCTGTTCCTGCAGGATACGGATGGCTTGGGTCTCGGCATTGTTGGTGGCAAACGCGGTAAGTTTGTGGTGAAACAGGCACCAGACGAAGCCAAATATGTCGGTGTGATGGCGCCGCCGCCGAATCAACATTTGCGCCAGGCGGCGGCTGAAATCAAGTCTTTACGCGTTGGGCGATCTGCGGAGTCTGAGTCCGAGGAAGATTCGGGCGAAAAGGCCGCTGATGACGGGCCGATTACGCTTGAAGAGTTCAAGGATTATGTCCGCTATTTGGACCGGGAACTCCGCAAAGAACAACGATAGCGGTATCCTTCCGCCACGTCCGATCCCCGCGAATTCGCTGTGCCCTTCCAGATGGGCTGAGCGCCCTAATCCCTTTTGTTTTACACAGTTAGGCCTATTGGAGTAGACTCTCACAGTCATTTCGATTTGATCGCGGTCGCCACGCGAATGACTCTGCGGCAGCTATTGAAGCGAAATTCAGTGTTGATTAAATGGACGCGGCCCCGGGGGGTGCCATGTCAACCTTCCCGATCCGCCCATCGTTACCTTAACGGGTATACGCGGTTACACCTAGAATCACCGGGAGAGTCGACTTTCCCGGCGAGCTTCTATACACGCACTTGGATTGGAAATGAGCAATATGCTATTGACGGCACAGGCGCAAGGTCATCGCAGCGGATTCATGATGTCCGCACGGGGGGATCTATAGTCCCATGGTCCAGGCCCTGGTCATTCGCCAAGTCATCCGTGTCGCAGACTATGCCTTGTTGGCGCTTTTGGGCTTTGTTGCGTACAAGGGCATCGTGTTGATGATGGGCTTGGATTCATCTGCGGTTGCGAATCAGCCCCGCGATTCGTTCGACGACGTGCCCTTCGAGGTGGCGACGGTTGGGCCGCGATCCGCGTATGAAGGCATTGTCAACGTCGGGATGTTCGGACCCGCCGGTGTGTTTGGTAAGCCAGACGAGGACGATGTTCCTACGGAAGTGGAGGTGACGGACAAGGAAACAGATTTGCCGCTTCGCTTGCACGGGGCAACAGCCACCGTAGGATTGCCGACGGATCCCAGCGCAACCGCGTTGATCACCAATGACGCCGCACGGACCGTAGATAAGAAAGCGACGTATTGGATTGGTGACGAGATTATGGATGGCGTGAGCCTTTTAGAAGTGCACCCGCGACGCGTTCAAATCCTCAATAACGGACGCACTGAATGGTTATCGATGGTGAAAGACGAGATGCCACAATCTGGGCGGGGCACTCGGGCGCAAATCCGGGCGGGCAATCCATCGATTCAGCGCAACCAGCCGAACCGGAACGTCGACAACGCGAAGATGGTGACGTTGTCCAAGGACGAGACATACCAAGAAATGATGAGCATGGACTATGCAGAGACGATCCGTCAGCTGCGTCCTCAAATGAAATACGACGCGAATGACAACGTAATTGGCATTACCTCCGACTACTTTAATCAAATCCCTCTCGCCCAGAAAACCGGGTTCAAAGACGGGGATGTCATTACCGAAGTAAATGGCACGCCGATCAACAGTCAGGAAAGCGTGCCTGACATATTATTACAGGAACAGAATGCGACCAGTGTGCGGATACGATTCGAACGTGACGGACGTCCGATGGTTCGAACGATTCGGTTGGAGTAACTGACCAGATGTGTTGCCTTACAGCTCTATTCGGGCTAAGTGGTGTCACGAGTGTCGGGGGTGTGCGTGCGGAAACGCTACCGTCGGTTTCGCGATGTGTTGTAATTTTTGCGCTTTCGATTGTAAGCGTGGTTTCCGCCGATGCCCAATCCGGCGCGACGGCTACCGAGCCAATCAAAGAATCGGACACCGTTACGCCGACCCAACCCGCCCGCAACTGGTTCCGGCCGATACGCGAACCGGCAGTGGATGAAGCACGCGATGCCACGTTAAAACGGGGGGAAGGCAGTAAGCCCAAGCGTCCCGCGGCTGGGCAGGCCATGCCTGTGCGCCGTGTTGACCAAGGCGCACCCGCCGCAAACGCGAATCAATTTAGCCAGCCGGTTCAGCCTCGGCCGAAACCGAGTACCGGTCAAAGTGGACAATCCGTCGGCCCGCCAACGTTCGCCCAGCGGCAAGTCCAACCCGGCGGCACGCGGAGTGTTCCGCGTACAGTACCGCAACCGACAGACCGCGCAGGGACGGGCGAACCCCTTCAAGAAGATGAAGGCCTGGTCGTCGTTGATCCTGGCGCTGATCCGGCAATGCCGCAATCTCGATCGGTGATGTTGTATTACCCTGATCGTGAATTGAAGTACGTGATCGAGGCGATTGCCGAACATCTTCAGATCAATATTGATTACGGCGAAGAGATCGCGACGAAGAACGTCAACCTCATTACCAATCAAGCGATCCCGTCGGAGAGTCTGTTGTTTGTGCTCGAGAGTATTCTCGGTGCACGTGATCTGCAAATCCTGCCAACAGCCGAAGGATCGTTGTATCGCATTACACCAACGGCTGACGGGCGCGAGCACTTCGATGTGGTGATCAACCGTGAGCGCGATC
This sequence comes from Candidatus Hydrogenedentota bacterium, assembly GCA_029262095.1. Taxonomy (GTDB): domain Bacteria; phylum Hydrogenedentota; class Hydrogenedentia; order Hydrogenedentales; family SLHB01; genus JAJDAB01. The sequence continues at coordinate 798 of JAJDAB010000326.1, read as the reverse complement.
CGGATGGATTTGAAACGCTTTCGACACAAATCATTCAACTAAATCATGCGGACGCGGGCGAAATAGTGCCGCTATTGCAAAATGTCGGTAGCGAAGATGCCCAGATAGATGCGTACGGTCAAACGAATACGTTGATCGTGACGGACAAAGCCAACGGCATTCGCAACATCCTAGAGATTATCGACGCGATTGACGTCTCCGGTTACAGCGAATCGCTTGAGTATTTTCCGCTGGAGTATTCGCGCGCAGAAGTGTTAGCCACGCAGATACAAGAGGTGCTGACGGGTGAGAGTACGGGTGGAACAGCTCAGCAGCCGGGCGCGCAAATTGTCCGTCAACCGCCAACTCAGATTCAGCGTGGACGGGCGCCCATTCCGGGTCAACGCCCCACTCCGGTAGTGACCTTTGCGGAACAGACCTTGCGAATCGTTGCAGACGAACGACTCAACATGCTCATGGTGGTGGCGAGTGAGCCGTTCATGGATCAGGTGCGTGACTTAATTGCACGACTCGACACACCGACGCCGGTCGACGCGAACAATATGCATGTCTACCGATTGCTGTATGCGAATGCTGAAGAGGTGCAGGCTTCAGTCGCGGAAATGATTGGCGCTGCTCCACCGGTTCAAGCGGCGGACGGTCAAGGCGGCGGCGCGGCTTCGACTTCGGTGCAGGCGTTCGAAAAAGACGTGTCGGTTACGCTGTACGACAAACTAAACGCATTACTGATTGTTGCTTCGCCTCAGGATTATCGCGCGCTGCAAGCGTTCATCGCGCAAATTGACATTCAAACGCTTC
>JAJDAB010000325.1 GCA_029262095.1 Candidatus Hydrogenedentota bacterium | reverse complement strand
GGGATTAAGAGACTACGCTTTTTGCGCAGTTGAAACCTAGGGCTTCGATACGAGCGCGGATTGGCGATGCGCTATCGCACCGGGGCGAAGTGGATTTCAAAAATTGGTCGTCCGCAACAACGGTAACGCGTTCGGCGAGTTTGAATTGCCGATGCCGGGAGAACATAACGCGCGAAATGCTTTAGCGGCCATCGCGGTAGGATTGCGATATGGAGCTACCGCGGAATCGATGCGGATGACGTTGCCGAATTTTCGCGGGATACGACGGCGTATGGAAGTGTTTTGCGAGACGGACAATATGACGTTCGTCGACGACTTTGCACACCATCCCACCGCGATTCGGGAGACGATTTGTGCGGCGCGGCAACGTTGGCCCAAAGCCCGAATCGTCGCGGCGTTTGAACCGCGCACCAACACGACGCGGACGGCGCGTTTTCAAGATGAATTGTCGGAAGCGCTCAAGGGCGCGGACGTTGTGTGGATTGGCCCGATCGCTCGTAGGGAACAGCTCGCAGAAGGCGAAGCGTTGGACCGGGAGGCGCTTGCAAAATCCTTGGAGTCTTCGGATACGAAAGCGCACTGTGCCGATAACGCGACGGATATTGTGCATGGTATGAACGCTTACGTGAACAGTGAAACCGTCGTATTGTTGCTAAGCAACGGTGCGTTTGATGGGATTTACGACATGGTACGGCACCAGTTCGGATCGGATGCCTAGTACAACGTCGCTGTTCGAGCCGGTTGGGCAATCCGCTAAGAATCGGGCGAAGCCTCAGGAGCGGTAGCTGGCGAGTGGGCTTAGGGTGCGGGCGACGGTGCGGCCGCAGATTTCGCGACAATCTTTCGTATTTCGGCGTTGGCGCGTGCTGCGTCAACGAGATAGCGTTCGAGCTGCACAGCGTAGGCTGCGGGATCGAGTGATTCCTTTTGCGTCTTGAGTTCTTCGACTGCATCAAGATTCGTTAGGTACGTATCGATTAGTTCGTCCGGAACTTCGGGCGGAAACGAGAAGTCACGGAGCCAACTGCGCGCAGCCAATTCACCATCGATTTCGTCGTCTTCAGCGTCGACTACTGCTGCGAGACGCGATCCCCTGCCGTCCCCATTGTCATCGAGGAGCGCGTGCTCGGTCGCGATGAGGCCTTCGCTCTCGTACCATGCGCGAGTGAGCACCGCCGCCTGTTCACAAGCTTCGTAGACCGAAATGCGCGTGTCGCGGTTGATGTCGGCGGAACCATCCTCCAGCCCATTGATGAAGTGTTCCATGAAGACGGTGGCGTTTTTCTCTTCGATGCTCTTGGTCGCCGTGCTCACAATCCGTCCGGGACCGCTGAGAACATTGATAAATCCAGCGCTGGCGGATGCACTATTAATTACCGTGAGCCGACGTGGCGAGAGCGTTGCGAGCCATGCTGAAATTGCGTCCGCCGAAACGTCCGGGCCGGGAACATTAATCTTGGATGCGCCTTGAAGATGGCTGCCGTGGCCAATCATGAATAGGAACAGGTCGTCCTCGGGGCCAATGCGATCACCGAGCGAAGTGAGTGCGTTTTGAATGGATTCGAGGGTCGGCGCTGCCGTCGCATCGGCTTGGCCATCCAACAACAACGATACGTTTTCATGGTCGAATTGCAGACTCTCGGTAAGCACGTCGTAAAGCCGCGTTCCCCACTCACGGAATCGTTCTGTAAACTCTTCGTCTCCCCCGCTGCCACAGATGATGAGTGCGAACGGATCGGCCGCTGCGCTATACAAGATGGACAACGATGCTATGACGAAGCACAAACTACGCCGCATTAGGGTTGTCCTTTCCGGCGACGCAAATACCACTCTGCGCCAAACAGGACCGCGAGCGCGATGAAAAATATCGGCATATGCCAGAAGTGTATGCGCACCACTTCTGCGTGCTCGCTCGGTTTCCAGGGAATGTCATCGGCGATTGATGCGAAGTCGTCTGAATCGTACGTGCGGCCACCGGACCGTTCGGATATGGATTCAAGGAACGCGCGATCCAATTTGGCGTTGTGAAATTCGCGATTATCCGGGGCAACCAAGAACGCCTCGTCCATAGTACCAACTGTTTCGTCCCGGTCGTCGAGCGCCGACACTGTGATGAGGTGCATACCGATAGTTTCGGGTTCGTAGTCGACCGAATACAGGCCACTTTCTTGGATGGATTCGTCGACGGGGACTGATAGGTCTTTGCCCGAAGGCGGGCGCACATTCGCCGTAACGCGTAGTCCTTCGGCCGGCTCGTATTCTTGGTCGCGCACCAGCACATCAAACGTCAATGCGCGGTCGACTTCGTACGTATCCTCCTTGGACCGCAACATTACTTGGTCGGGAACGTCTTTGACCAAGTATCGAACCGCTTGCCGCCACAAACTTTCGTAGGTGTCGTCGTCGAGACCGCGTTGCATTTGCCATTGCCACGTTTCACCGGTGGCGAGAGCCGCGCACTTGCCTTCGCCGTACCGTTGAACGGCAAACCAAGGTTCATCTTCACCCGTGCCGGTGTCGGCGTTGGCGAGGACCGTGGC
>JAJDAB010000324.1 GCA_029262095.1 Candidatus Hydrogenedentota bacterium | reverse complement strand
CGCCCGCATCGATCTCGTAGTCAGGCGGATAATTGATCTCTTCTGTTCGGGCCATGATGTCCGCGGTCACGCTGCCGAGATCACGGCCTGAAACGTTGCCGGTCACAACACCAACCCGCCGCTGATCCGTTCGCCGAATTTCGCTCGGACCATCGGTTACACGAATCGTGGCGACCGCCTCCAACGGTACCGAAGGCTTCCCGTCGGAAATATTCAATGCTTTCAAATCGTCCAAGCTCTCTAGTAAGGACTCATCGGTCTGCACTCGAATATCTATTTTTTCGCCGCGTCTATTCAGTTTCGTTGGGACAGATCCTGCGAGTTCGTTTCGAACCCGGTTCGCGACGACGTCGGACGTGAAGCCAAGCGCCGCCAGCTTGTCGTTATCAAACGAAATGATGATTTCCGGATACCCTTCCTGCATGTTCAACTCAAGATCCTGCAAGCCTTCCACGTCGCGGCATCGCTCGATCAACTCATCGCCGACTCGCTTGATAATGTCAAGTTCGTCGCCACGAATTTGCAACTCAACGGCCGTTTTGAAACTAAATAAAGAGGGAAGCGTGAACGTAACCTCATCCGACGTCGATGGCGATACCACGGCCCGCATCTCTCGAACAATGTCGTCCTGAAAACGAGCGTTCACTTCGGGGTCCTTTAGCAGAATCGTAAATTCCGCGACGTTTTCCCCCTCCGATCCCCCGTCGCTCGAAGAATCGCCGCCAATCTTGACCGCGACCGCACCGACCTCTTCAAATTCCATAACCAATCGTTCAATGGTACGCGCGCGCATCTCGGTCTCTTCGAGTTGGGTCCCCGCCGGTGACTCCACGCGAATCCCAAATTCTCCCTGCTTTAACGTCGGTATGAGTTCGCGACCCAGCGAAGTCGCGGTGTAAACCGAGTGCACAGCCAATGCGGCGACGAGTGCCAACACTGCAGGACTAAAACGCAACACGTACCGCAAAGAGACAGTATAGGCATCGCGAAACGCGGTAAAAGCGAGATCGAACACAGCAAGTGGAACGCGCAACACCAATCCTAAAACACGTCCAATGACCCCAAAGACCGCCAGCACTACAGCGGCGAACGAGAACGCTATCGTCACAAAAACCTGCGCGAAGAAACTCAATATTACTTGAATCACGAACATCAGCGCAGTGAGGACAATCGGCACAACCAACATAGCTACAACGATAACCGGCGGTGCTAGCACCGCAATGGCAAGCAACAGCATCGTAGTCTTCACCGCGATAGCTGAACCCATGGTCATCATGAGAACGACAAACGTCAGCGCTATCGCCCCAGCTACGCCCGCAACAATCAGTAATGCGTATCCAGCCACACTACGCAAGAAACCGCCCGACACAAAACCAAGTGTTCGCCGGGCGGTCGCAATCGTCGGCTGAAAGTTCTCTTCGGCCGTAGAAACCAGCCACTCGCTCGCAGCGATAAATCCATAAAAAGGAATCATGAGGAACGCCAACACTGGAGACCGGTTCTCCTCCCGTCCCTGACGGTACGCGCTCACCATCCACACCACGTCACGCGTCAACATGCGTACGCCCGCCTGGCGTGATGCAATCATGGGAATGAGAAAGAGGGCAACGAGTAACGACGCCAACAATGAAAACGTAACGGTTAGCGCCTGGTCACTGAACACTTGACCGGCGATGCCTTCCACAAATGCGATCGGTAGGAACACGCAAATGGTCGTTAAGGTCGAAGCCGTTACCGCGCTTGCGACCTCGCTTGTTCCGCGATTGGCCGCATCGACCGTGTCATCCCCTTCTTCAGTGCAACGCGCGATACTTTCCAATACGACGATCGAATTGTCCACCAACATGCCGACGCCCAGAGCAAGACCGCCAAGCGACATGATGTTTAGCGACAAGTCACGCATAAACATGGGGATGAACGTGGCAATGATTGATATCGGAATCGCAATACCAACGATCACTGTCGCTTTCATTTCCCGCAGGAAGAAATACAGAATGATCAGCGCCAAAATACCACCGATTACGGCCGTACTTTGCACCTCATCAATCGCCGCGACGATGAACCTCGATTGATCGCTGATAAGCGTCAACTCGGCGCCCGGTGGCAAATTGGCCCGAACCGATTGGCCCTCCGTCAGCTCTTTCCCCAATTGTGCTAGGACGAATTGCGCCGGAACGCCAATCATCGGCATGTTCTGTTGGCGCTCGGCCATGGAATCGGTCGTTCGTTCCCACCAGCCTTTGTCCCGTTCAAAGCCGAATATGTCTTTTAATTTGTCACAGACTTGGACAGTATTCGAGTCGCCCCACTTGTAAATCGCCATCTCAACGGCCTCACGACCGTTTATCCGGACAATGGTATCGCGATCTTTCCCACCGAGAACCACATCCGCAATTTCTCGAAGACGAAGTGTCGGCCCATCAGGATTTTGAGGATTAGGAATGACCGTCATCGGAATGGCATCGATGTCCGGGAATTCATTGATGGTGCGGACGAGGTATTCCGTCTTGCCGTCAACCAAGCGGCCGCCCGTGTAATTGATGTTTTGTGCACTCAGGGCCGAAGACACCGCATCGATCGACAGACCTAGATTATTCAGGCGCTGGGAATCCACAAAGATTTGGATCTGCGCTTCGATTCCCCCCTTGACCTCTATTTCCGCGATTCCGGTCTCGCCTTCCAAATCGTTCTTGATTTGGCGTTCGGCCGAATCGCGAATCTCCGTCAAGTTCTTGCGTTCTTCTTCGCGCCGCCGCTTTGAATCGGTGATGTGATCCAGTGCTGGGCCGGTAATCGCAACGCGCATCACCGGATCGAGCGTCGGGTCATAACGCAAAATGATAGGTTTCTGCGTCACATCCGCCGGCGGCTCATAGAGGTCCAGGCGATCGCGGACCTCCTGCATCGCCATGCTCATCTGCGTGTCCCACTTAAACTCCAGGACCACTTCAGAAATTCCGGCTGAAGATGTGCTGCTAATCTCCTCCATTCCGGAGACGATACTCAGCGTTTCTTCTAACGGACGCGTGAGGAGTTTTTCGATATCTTCCGGAGCCGCGCCCTCAAGTTCCGTGCGCACCGTCAACGTCGGATACGAGATATCCGGCATGAGGTTGATCGGCAAGTCTTGATACGACTTCCACCCGAACACGGCGAGGGTAAGAAAAAGCATCGCCGTCGTAACCGGACGGCGTATGGGAAAGCGGTATTGCGGCTTGTTGCTGACTTCGGAAGCGGACATCGCGCGTGGAACTTTCTGGCGTTACCCCGGTAACGCCGGACCGGTTATGGCCGAGCGGAACTCGCTATTTTCCCGGCGTAAACATATTGCGGTTCGTAGTCCCGCGCGCTTTGCGGGCTTTGGCTATTTCCAACGCCTCTTCGGCGGTGACAGCGGCAGCGGTTTCCAATTCGTGTTCGGCGGTCGTAACACTGATACGAGATTCTGACTTCAACGTTTGCTGACCGTACGTCACGACCCGATCCCCATCGCTAATCCCCTCGATGACCTCGGTGTAGTCGCTATTCTCAAGTCCGGTCGTCACCTCGATTTTTACGGCCTTAAATTCGGGCTTGTCCGCATTCACCGGAGTCTCGTCCTCGGACAAATCCCGGACCGCGAATACATACCACCGGGAGTTTTCTTCCATCACGGCCTCTTTCGGCACTAGCAACGCATTTTCGCGCGTATCCATAATCATCTGCACGCGAGCAAACGCCGATTCCCGAAGCTTCGGTACATCCTCTTTCTTAAAATCAAGAATCACACCCACGGTGCCGCTGTCAGCATCGATCGACATGTTAATCCGGCGCACGTTCGTTTCAAACACTTCGTCGCCTAACGCATCGACCGTCACGAGCGCGCGCTGCCCTTCGTGCAGTCGAGGTATCTCGCTCTCCTCAATGCGAACGACCAACATGTAAGACGACGGATCGACGACCGTAAAGATCGGCGTACCGCTCGAAACGATCTCACCGACCTGAACGTCTTTCATCGAAATCGTTCCTGAAATAGGGGCACGAATCGAATACTTTAGAATCTGCTCGCGCGTTTGATTCACTGTTTCCTGTTGTTGCCGATAGGTTGCAAGCGCGCTGTCGTAGTTTTGTTCCGAATCCAAACCCTTGGCAAAGAGTTGTTTCATTCGTTCGAAATCGTTTTTGGCGTTCGTCTCTTGTGCCTGCTGCTGACGAAGTTGAGCAAGCTGTTCTGTCTTGTCGAGTTCGACTAAAACGGCACCCTTCTTTACATGATCGCCTTCTTCGAATTTCACTTTGAGGCAGCGGCCCATAACTTCTGAAGAAACTTCAACGCGATTCTCCGCTTCAATACGCGAATCGGTCCGTGCGAATTCGCTAATGGCCTCTCGAACCGGCAACACTGCCGAGACAGGCACTACGGTCATCGGACGTTGTGACGTAGCTTCGACCGTGTTAGCGCCACCGTTGGCTCGCAACGCCGTGGGACCGCAGCCCACCGCAATCAGACACGTGGTCGCTATCGCTATTGTCAGATATCTATGCATGACGTTTGTACCCAGTCCTTCCGCCCACTTTCCGCTGTTTGGCCCAAAATAGGCCCAAAAACAACGGGCTGAGTTATCCGCAACCCATTTGACCGCACGAACCTGAATACGGTTTCATCTTTAGATGCGAGCAATGTGAACACTCCGTATACTCGGCCCGACGAGGCCAATATACATTTAGGTCTAAATAAACCCACTCGCTTTCAGTACCCTAATCCCATTAGACTAAAACCCTTACATTCGTTCAAGCCACATGCAAGGTATTCATATGAAACCACTCATCGGCATCACGGGCGAGCTAGAAGAGCCCAGCGACGGAGGCCGCCCGTGGGGCACCCAAGGCCTGCTCGAGAACTATCACTCCGCCATTTTCGCAGCTGGCGCCCTTCCCGTGACATTGTCGCTGGCCGAAGACGGGCTCTGCGAACCGCTGCTCAAACGGCTCGACGGCCTCATTCTCTCCGGCGGACTCCCCGATATCCCCGCCGAAGCCCTGGGCGAAGACCAGCACCCAGCGTCCGACCCCATGCCCATTCGCCGGTGGCACAGCGAAAAGGAATGGTTCGAGACCGCAGCCCGACTCGACAAGCCAATCCTCGGCATTTGCCTGGGCATGCAGCTCATGCACGTCCTATCCGGCGGCAAAATGACCCAAGACATCCCAAGTCAAATCGAAGGCACAACCGACCACACGTCAAAGACTTACATGCTCCAGCATGATGTCATCATCGAGCCCGGCTCACGGCTGGCCGAACTAGCACCAGCGTTACGCACACCCATTACATCCGCGCACCACCAAGCCGTCCGCGATGTCCAATCACCTTACATTGTCACCGCCCGGAGCGAAGACGGCATCATCGAAGCCATCGAAGATCCGACCCAGCCATTTCGTATCGGAATTCAATGGCATCCCGAACGCACGCTCATTCAGCCGGATTGGCTACTCACGGCCTTCGCTCATCACTGCCAAAATGGTGCACACTGATCGATAAATAGTTGACGAATTCTCATTTCGGAGACACCGTGTAGAAAGTGGTGGAATTGAACAGGCAAATTTGGTATGGACGAAAAATGGTCACCGTGTTATGCTATGCAGTGTTACAGGCGTGTTGTCACCCCCTAGCGCCATCCGATCGGGAAAAAGAAGGGGACGAGTAAGTGCCTCCATATGTGAGGTACGACGAGGAGAAGAGCGTGTCAAGAGGTACAGTGAAATGGTTCAATGACGAAAAAGGGTTTGG
>JAJDAB010000323.1 GCA_029262095.1 Candidatus Hydrogenedentota bacterium | reverse complement strand
GATCCGACCTGGATTCAACAAGTCGAAACGCCGGTATTACCCCGCCGAAACACTTGCACGCGATCACCAAGTATTCGAAGGCGCGCAAATGTTTCTCGACCATCCGACGGTAAGGCAGCGGCGCGAGCGGCCTGAACGCTCCATGCGCGATCTCGTCGGCGTCTTGGAAAACGTTCATGTCGGCTCTGGGGGAGAGGTTCGCGGTACAGCCCGCGTATTTGATCCCCCGTTCCGCGAGCGACTCGCGTCGATGTCGGAGTCCGGAATGCTGTCCCGAATAGGAGTCAGCATCAACGGATTAGGCAAAACGGCGCGGGCGACTGTGGAAGGCGTGTCGACGTTGCGCGTGGACAAGATCGCCGAATCGGAGAGCGTTGATTTCGTCACGGCCCCCGGTGCCGGAGGCGCTATCGAACTGTACGAATCCGACGATGGTTCTGACCCTGCGGCTGGGGAACTGGATTCACTTTCACTCGAAACCCTGCGGACAGTTCGGCCCGATTTGGTCGAGGCGATCCGCGAAGGAGGTCACAACACCATGGACCAAGAGACCAAAGATCGGCTCAGCAAGCTCGAAGCCGACAACAAACAACTGCAAGAAACCAACGAATCGCTGACGGAAGAATGCGACGAGACGAAGTCCAAGCTGGAAGAGGCGCAAAAGACCGCCTCTACGAACGAGCTCAAGGCCAAAATCGATGCGACGATGGCCGAAGCACCGTTCGACAAGATGGACGAGTCCGAGTCCGCGCTATTCCGCAAGCAGTTCGGAACCGCTGAATCAGAGGAATCGCTCACGGCGATGGTGGAATCAGAGCGCGAGAAACTTGCTGAGCTCGCTAAGTCCGGCAAGGTTCGCGGGCTTGGGCGCGTGACCGAATCGGTGTCCACGGATGGATCGGACGCCGAGGAAGACAAGAACAAACTCCGCGAGCATTACGTCTCGAAATATCAGCGCGAGGGCAAGTCGAAGGAAGAGGCCGAGCGATTGGCTGAATCCATCGTCAACCGGTAGTCGCGCGACTTCCCAGAATCGACAACGCCGGACACTTCCGGCAGGAGGTAACAATGCCTTACGAAGAGCAAGGATACGTGAACGGGCTGGCCGTGCAGTATCGCGGCCAAGTCAGCCCGATCGACGTTTTGGAAACCGACCTCGTCCATCCGACGCATTCGGATAGCTTGGTCGATCAGTATGACCCTGTAGTGTCGGTGGGTTTGGTGGGTGTCGCGCGCACAGCGGCGGCGGCGAACACCGATTACATCCCTGTCGATAGGTCCGGACTCTATGTCCTCCCGGTTGTGCCGCAGGACGGCGACGGGAACTCGGCCATAAACCATGGCGATCGCGTGTACATCAACAAGACCACGGCGATTCTCTCCAAGGACGATACCGGACTTCCATTCGGTGTTGCGCTTGTAAAGACGACCGTTTCAGGTGGCGCGTCGGCTGTCAACATCCATGTGGCGGTCGGGCTGTTCACGGGCGACGACGTTGCGTTCGACCGAAACCTGTCCGAGACGCTAACCGCTGCCGCTCCGGCCGCCAAGACGCGCGGACTTACGTTGATCGACGCAACGTCCAACGTGATCGATGCGACCATCGCCGACGGCGACTTTGTTGGGCAAGAGAAGATCGTCCGGGCTATCAACGTCGACAACGCAACCAAGATTTCCATCGCTACGCATGAGACCAGCACTCCCGAGGAGTTGATCTTCAATGCAGTGGGCGACTCCTGGATCGGTAAGTGGAACGGCCTCGAATGGGTGACCATCGGTGGAAACGTGACCACGAGCTAACCAGGCGCAACCAGGGACTAAACCGCGGGACGATCCCGCAGGAGGCAATAATGGTAGCAGTACAAGATGGACTGCTTGAGGTCATGGAGCAGTGGGATAGCTTCGTCCCCGTTCGCTCCGCTCGCAAGTCCGGTGACTGGAATAAGCGGCTACTCGAAGCGAATCGACTTTTAGATAACGAATCTGGACTACCTGATCCGTTGCATGTCGCTCGGTTGTACGAAGCGATGTCTACGTCGGATTTTCCGTTGCTGTTGGCGGATAAGCTCGATCGTGAAACGCTGGCCCAATTTGCAGCGATCCCGCCGCAAATGCGGAAAATCGCGCGCGTAAAACCGGGTCGCGGATTCAATACTCGAAAACGAACCGCATTCGAGGGGTTAATGGGCCGATTGCCTCGCGTCGAAGAGCTGGGTCAATACAAAGCCCGCAAGAGAACGGAACGAGAGTATACGTACGAGCCCAACAAGTATGGCTCTCTGGTTCCGTTTTCGTGGGAAATGTGGCTAAACGATGACCTTGGCGCGCTGGACAATATCCCTATGAATCTCTCCACGGCAGCGCGGATGACCGAAGAGTGGTTCTTGACCCAATTGTTCTTCGATTCCAACGGGCCACGCGACTCGTACTTCGCTGACTCGGAATTGGGCAATGGGTTGGTGGCGACGGGCGCGAGCAGCGCTCTATCGGTCGAGAGTTTGGAGACGGCGATTCAGGCGATGACTGGTGCCGCGGCTGGTTACAGAATGGACGATGTCCCCGCTGTGAACGTTCCGCGATACATCATGATAAGTCCTTCCGACACAATCTTGCTGGAACAGATACTCAGCTCAGCAACGTTTGCTGTCACGGATGGTTCGGGATCGCTAACGCGTACGGCTGCCGCAAACACGATCTCGACACGGAATTTGATTCCTATTGTCAATCCCTGGATTCCGATCGTCGTCTCAGGTAGTAAAGGACAGACCTGTTGGGCGCTGTTCTCCGAGACAGTCAAGCCTTGCGAATTCGGTCTCGTTCGCGGTCACGAAAACCCCGAACTGTTCATCGCGGCGAGTGGCGCGCAACGCATCGGCGGCGGAGATGATCCCTTCAGCGGGAGCCTGCACGACGATTCGATCACGTACAAGGTCCGGTACTGCTTCGGCGGAACCACGCTTGACCCGCGCGGCGGTTACGGCTCGGACGGTCAGTAATTCATTCACGGCCCGAGGGGACGAATCCTCTCGGGCCTATACCAGAACGGAGTGAGCAGCGATGCCGTTAGTCGATAGGGACAAGGTCCGCGTGCTGTGTGGCGACACCGTCTCGCCTCAGAAGCTGACCGACGATCAGATCGACTACTTCCTGTCAGACAACTCTTCTGACATCAAGTTGGCGGCAGCCGATGCACTCGATGCGTTGGCTGCACTCGCTGCGCACGACGCGAAGTCAACGAAGACCATGCAGACGCAGACCGACTTGCGCAGCATATCCGAACAGTTCCGAAAACAGGCGAAGGCATTGCGCGATTCGGTTCAGGACGAACCCGCCATCGCGGTCGCCGAGCAATCACACGCTGACTTCGCGGCGGCTCAAATCATCTGCAACCAGGCTGCGCGTACGTCGTAGCAGGAGGAACCAATATGTCACTCACCGATCCCGATGGCGCAGTTGTACGCCACAAGTCCGGCGGCCTCAGGTGCCGCGCGGTGAAATTCACGGGCCAAGGCTGGCTGCCGACGTTAGGCGACAAGATTCCGGTCGTGGCCACCGACGACGGTCCGGTCTTGCTCGATCGCGGGGAGGAAAATGAGCCGGAGGAGGTTTCTGTCGGCGACATCCTCGTGGTTTACCCCAATGGCGAGATTCAAAAGCTCGATCTGAATTCGTTCAAAGGTCAATTCGAGATCGTCTCGGGTTCGGAGAATCTGGGCGAAGAGTCGCCAGCGGCGGATGTTGACCCGGGCGGTCTTCGGCTCTACGAAAACGACGAGGAACAAGCGGACGGCGATCCAGATGGAGGCGACGACGAAGCTAAGAAGAAGTCCGCAGCGAAGAAGAAAGCGGCGGCTAAGAAGAAGTCCGCAGCGAAATAGCGGGCGCTTCTAGCCGCATTTCCAAAGGAGAGAGTCTTATGCCAACCAAGAAACCCAAGTCGGACGACGCGGTCGCGAAGCCGCCGAGTTCTGAAGCGCCGCCGAAGGGCGTGCCCAGTGGCGACAATCCGGGCGAGTACAAGTCCGGGGACGATACGCCGAAACTCGGAGTGCTGTAGTGGGTCCGTTCGCTACAAGTGCGCTGGACGCCTTGCTCGTTGCAACGTGTGACACCTTGACGCGAAATGAGCAGGGCGGCACATCGCCCGGCGGTCATGTCCGCGAGGGCTATGACCCTGATACGTCCGGCGTGAAGTGCCTGTTGGAGCCGTTGCTCGATTCGACTGTCCGGCCAGACCGTCAACAGAAAAAGAACGCGGATAAGCAGGTCGTCGTCGCGGGCTTTCGGCTTTTCTACGATAAGGCCGTGACGTTGACAGAGGAGAGTCGGATCACGAACTACGTGCCGCCTACGGGCTCCCCAGTAGTAGTTTCACCTTCCGATGTTCTTGAAGTCGTCTACCTGGAGACCGCTCACAATCCGACCAGCGATGGCCTTGATCACAACGAGGCCGTGCTGGGGTTCGTGAGGTAGCCATGGCCGTCAATGCAGCAATCAGCATTCGACTGAACGCGCACGCACGGGACGAGATTGGCGCGGCGATCCTGACTGGAATGATTCGATTTGTTCAGGAAGTCATTGGGCAGTCCGCGAAGCCGCCGCCGATTGGTTCACCAGTGGATACCGGACATAACCGTCGCTCCATTGGCTGGGCAGCAAGCCCGGAAGATGAGCGACAATTCGGGAATATCACGACCGTCTTTAGAGAAACGCAGGGTCCACGGGGAGAGATTGGCGGTTCTGCGGGCGAGGTGCAGTCTACGGACGGGCCAGCCGTTCTTATTGCGACTACTTCGGGGTATGGCGGACTCCTTGAGGTCGGAACGCGCTTCATGCGCGCGCGACCATACCTACTCCCAGCGTTGAAGGCGCTCATTCAGAAACTCTTCCAATTCATCCAGGAGGAGATTCGGAGGCTATGACCGTATACACCGGCATGGACATCGAAGCAATTATCGACGAATGGTTCCGCGCCACACCGTCGCGGACTCGACTCGGCACGTTGTTTAGCGGGATCGACGACTCGATTCGTACATTCATGCTCAGCGCGGGTTACACCAGACCTGCCGCAGGCGCATGGCCGTTGATCGTCGACTCTGAATTATTGGTCGCGAAGGAGTCCACGCCCGGAACCTATTCGGTTCTAGGTGATAGCGACGTCCATGATCGGGGCTACTTCGGTTCTACGGCTGCCGCGCATCTCGCGGGAGCCGGTGTCGATATTGCGTTGCTGTCCGATTGTCTTGGCGGGCGCATCTACCCCGGTGGAATCACGCCGCCATCCTACGAAGGTCGCAATCCGGCATTGACTTGGTGGTACGCAGACGATGGTCGCATCCAAGGTGACGAAGGCCACAAATATGACGTACGCATTGGCGTCAAGTTGTACGGCGGACAAGAGCGCAATGGACACTTCAATCCCTACGCAGCGTCGCTGTTGAGGCGGTTGCTTGAATTGCGCGTCTACGCCGATTCCCCAAACGAAGAACTAGCGTCCGGCGTTGTGCTGGGCGTTACTGCACAGTTCGCTGGTCAACGAGAGGAGCCGGATACGACTCCTCCGTGGCCGTTCGAGCTGGTGTTTTTGGATATGGAACTCAGAGGAAAGGATTAGGCTCATGTCGTTACGCACGAAAAAGTCGCGCGCCCGGGCAAACATTCTGGCCGGCATGGCCAAGATTTACCTTGGGCGCATCGGGGCAGCACTCCCGGACCTGAACACAACCACATCGGACACGCTCTCGTTTACGACGATGGGCACGAACGAGGTGCAAACGGTCACGCTGGCAGGGCCTACGGCGGGGACGTTCACGCTTACGCTATACGACCTCTACGGAATCGCTTACACGTCCGCTGCCATCGCGTACGACGCGGATGCGGCAACTCTACAAGCCGCGATCGACGTGGCGCTGGCAAGCCTGACTGGGTTCACAGCGGCCGACATCTCGGTCGCGGGTTCTGCGGGCGGTCCGTACACGTTGACCTACGACGGGTCTAGCGTATCCGCGAGGCCTCAGAACCTGCTCACAATCGACGGCACTGGCCTGACCGGCGGTACGCCGGTAACCACACGAACCACGACAGGCGTCTCGGACTGGATTCTTGCGGGGTTTACCGAGAACGGTATTCAGCTCGATATCACGAAAGAGGTTGAGACCAAGCGCGCTGACCAGCGGAAATTTCCTATCCGCAAGTTCTTAAGCTCTCTCGAAGGAAAGTATGTATTCGAACTAGCAGATCGTGATCCGGCCGCATTCCACCTGGCGGCGGGCGCGGCGACTATCTCAACTCAACTTCAAGCGAGCGGCGTATCGGCCATAATGATCGACCGAATCGGCGACGAAGAACTTGAGGAGTTTCAGGTTGTCTTGGAGGGCAAGTCGCCGCAGAACAAGCCTATGTTGTACCACTCCCCAATCTGCGTGAGCGAAGGCAACCTAAGTGATAAGTGGATGCGGGGCAAGGCTACCAATCTCTCCGTGGAAGTGGGTGTTCTTGCTGATGACGATGACGACGGCAACGCCATTAATCGTTACAGCATGGCAGCGCCTGCTCTGGCGTAACCGAAAGGAACGAAATGACGCTTATTAAATCCGGCCCGAGTGAGGCCGAGGAACGAACCGAATCGGACGTGCTTGCGGGCACGCCCGTCATGGTCACGCTCGCAGACCGCGAGTATGAGATCGGCCCTATCAAGGGGCGGAAACACACGCGGCGAATGCGCCAAGTTTTGGGCGATCTCATGGTTAATGTAGAAGACCTGGGAGCGCTCATCGCAAAAGCGCAATCCGTAGAAGCGCACGGCATAACGCCGGACGACTGGGCGGGGCTGTCCTCGCTCTTGTCCAAATTTTTCGGTCCGGAATTAGATGCGTTGCTCGATCTCGTCTACGAGTGGCATCCGAATATCGCAGCGGACCGGGAGTATCTCGACGAGAACGCCGACGACATCGATTTCCTGCTCGTCATTTGGAAGGACTTCGAGTTGTTATTCGGCCCTTTAGCATCGCGGCTCGGCATCAAGGGGACAAACCTCTCCGCAGCTTTCGCAACGAAGCTGACGGGGGCGATGTCGGCCGCCCCGACCGGGAATGGTGGAACTGGTGGCTCGGCGCCGGAGACTCCATAGCCTACGAACAGATCGTTCTATCGGTCTGGCATCTCGACCCGCGCGCGATCGAGGAGGATTGGACAGACGAACTGTTCAACCTCTACGTGCTGCGCTATATCGAACGCGAGAATGCGAAAGAGGAGAGCGAAGCGCGCGCGTCAGCCGAAGCGCGTGGCGAGGAGTACGAAGGCTCATCTGCCTCAGCGCCTGTCGAAGAAATGCCGATCGACGAACTCGCGGCGTTTTCAGAGATGGACCTGGACACGCGTCCTTACCCCAACATGAATTGAGGGTTCGAACATGATCAAACTCGGTGATGGCGTCATTGTTATTGACGGCGACCTCGGTCCGTTTGATCAGACGTTGCGTCGCGCGTCCAGGGTGGCCGGTACCGTTGTCGCTGGTGTTGGGACGGCTATCACGGGTGCGCTCGCGCTTGCCACGAAGGAAGCCGTCGAATTCGAGTCCGCGTTCGCGGGTATTCGGAAGACCGTCGATGCGACGGAAGAAGAATTCGCGGCAATGCGCGAGGAGATCGTGCAGCTCTCCACGGAAGTACCCATCACTGCGTCCGAACTTGCAAAGATCGGTGAAATCGCCGGGCAGTTAGGAATTGAAAAAGAGAATATCGTCGGGTTCACAAAGACGATAGCCGACCTCGCGAATACCACGGACATTGCGGGCGAATCGGGTGCACTCATGGTTGCCCAGTTCGCCAACATTACCGGGACACCCGAAGAGCGTATCCGCAGCATCGCGAACGCACTAGTCGATCTTGGCAACAACTCGGCGACGACAGAAAATGCGATCCTGCAAATGGGTCAACGCATTGCTGGCGCTGGCACGCTGGCAGGTTTGTCGGAAGGCGAAATCTTAGGACTTTCGGCATCACTGGCGTCTGTCGGAATTAGGGCCGAGCTTGGCGGTACCGCACTTTCTCGGTTCGTCAACGATATGAATTCCGCTGCCAAGTCCGGCGGCGACGCGCTGAAAAACTATGCACGAATCGCTGGAGAATCTGCCGATGTGTTCCAAAAACGATTCCTAGAAGACCCTGCGGGCGCAATCGAATTATTTGTGCGCGGCCTCGCCCGTATCGAGCAAGAAGGTGGCGACGTTGCCGCTGAGATCGCCTCGCTGGGATTCAAAGGTCAGCGGATGATCGATGTGCTGGGTCGCATGACCTTGGCGTCAGATGGGATGGCAGAAAGTCTCGCGCGCGGCCGCACGGCTTTCGAAGACTTGAAGACGACAGCGCTGGACGAAGAAGCGCAGAAGCGCTACGAGACCACGGCTGCGCAACTGCAGATCATGAAGAACACAATCAAATCGCTTGCGATTGTTATCGGCGACGCTCTACTACCACCGCTGAACAAGGCATTGGAGTTGATTGGTCCGCTTGTGATTCAAATGCGTGACTGGGCCAAAGCGCATCCAGAACTCACCGAAAAACTCGTGATCCTTGCAGCGATAGTGGGCGGTTTGATGCTTGCGCTCGCACCGCTCTTGTTCGCTCTACCGGGCTTGATCTTCTTGTTTGGGGGAGTCTCGTCTGTTCTCAGCAGCGGCGTGATCGCGGGAATCGTTGGATTCACTGCGAGCGTCGCACCAGCCGTCTTGGCCGTAGGTGTTTTAGTGTTCGCTCTGGGTGGGCTGGTAGTTGCTGTTGGCAAAGTTGCGGCGGCATGGGGTGAGGCCGCTGCGTCTGGACGTCAAGTTGACGCTGCGATCGAGAAGCGCATCCAAGCGATCGAGGCGATGGGGATCGTGGTCAATCGCGAAGCGCTGGCGGAGATGTCTCGCCAAGAACAAATAGTCGCGTTGAATCGAATGGCCACTGGCGCGAGAGAGAACGCTGTTCACCGTGAGATATCGGCGATTTCCGGGTTGGCGGCGACCCGCGAACAAGTCCATCGTGCGGAATTGGCGCGTATCGCGGGCGAGCTCGGTAAGCGCGAGGCCGCTGTAGTCGCACTGTCTGGGCTTACTGAAAAAGAAATACGAGAGCTATCAAACCTCAACGCTGAGCGCCGGGCCGCGTTCGTGGAGTTTTTAGAGTCGTTGGATGTTACAGAAGGAGAGGTCGACTCGAAAACAAATGAGATTCGTGAAGAGCTCTCACGCTTGTCACTTGATCACCGCGAAAGTCCGAGCATTAACGACAACGTCCGCTCAAGCTTGGACAACTATTTGGGAATGCTAAACGGGCTTGGAGAGCAAACCAATCTATTTCTTTCGCAGTTGCGGGACGCGTGGTTTTCGACTTGGAACAGTTTTAGCGATCTGGCATCTTCCATTCTATTCTCTATCTCAGACCTCGCGTCAAGAGTCATCAATCAAGTCTTGTCAGCCGTCGCAGCAGCTACCGGCTTGGGATTTGCTCAAGGGGGAGTTGTGCCAGGGTTTGCTTCCGGCGGCTTAGTGCCAGGCTCCTCTTTTTCAGCGCCATCGTTCAATCGTTCTCGCGGTCATAGGCTGATCGAAGTCGGCGAAAGAGGCAAGGAGTTGATGATTGCTTCTACGGGGTCACGAATCATCCCTAATCATGAAGCCCGAGAGCTTGTAAAAGAGAGTGCCGCTGGCATTCGGGGTGATCTGAACGTCAACGTATCAATCGCCAACCAAGTCGTCAATGAAGACGGTGCAGACTCTCGAAAGGTCGCTGGCAAACTGTTCGAGTTGATCCAGAAGAAAGCCGCGAGCCGAGGCCAGCCGCTCTTGGAAGGTGGTTTCTAATGGAGTCGCAGAGTCTATCCCTGAATTGGGGAGGCATTGACCTGGGAGCGTGGCCATACGGCGTGCTCGTGCTTCAACATACACGCCCGGTAATGGCCGACGTGAAGTCGAAGCAGATGGACTATGCGGCAAGAGACGGCGGACTGGTCGGCGAACAGTTCCTGCAACCTATCGCGTGGACGTTGCGATGTACGACCAAGGCAGACGGGTTGGCGGGACTCGATCGCAAAGCCGAGTTGCTTCATCGACTGGACGCGATCAGGTCAGTCATCAATCCCAAGAACGCGAAGGCATTCGTATACTTGACCGGGGACACGCACGGGGAAGAATCGAATCGTGGCGCTTTCGTCAAGGTCATTGGTGGTATTGATGGTGACCTCAAAGGCGGCGCGACCTACGTAGATTACGATATCCATCTCATCGCTGAAGCCGGGTATTTCGAGACCATCAACGAAGAGACCGACGCGTACGCGATCGCCAGTTCGCCGGATTCGTTCGTGTCACCGAAACTCGAAGGAACCATCTCAGGTGCATCGAACGTGTCCCCTATCGTCATCACAGACACTGCGCACGGCCTCTCTACAGGGATGACCGTTGTCGTCGAGAGCGTTGGCGGCAACGCTGCGGCAAACGGTACGCATCTGATTCGAAAGGTCGACAACGATTCGTTCGAACTTGTGCGAACGACGGGCAATGGCGCATATACGTCCGGCGGTACTTGGAAGCGCGCGATGCCTGGCACGCTGTACGAATATCCGGTGTACATTCTCCGGAACACAACTGGCGGGAACATAACAAGCGTCATTCTCGCGAACGCCACCACAGGCGAAACCCTGAACTGGACGGGCACGCTCGCAGACGACGACTACCTGCGCATCGATTCGGACTTGGAAACGATTGAGTCGTCGTCCGACCTCTTGGCCTGGACCGATGAACTCGGCGGCCTCGGTGCGGGCGATCCATTCCCGCGCCTGAAACCGCGCGTGACCAATTCAATCACCGTGACTGGATTGTCGTCCGGCACGCTCGACATTCAACACCGGGGGAGATTCCTGTGATTCGCCGTACCCTAATATTCGTCTTGCTGGCTGTCTTTGCGATCGCGGCCACCGCCCAAACCTCGTTCTTGGTTCCAGCCAACAACGCGCAGTCCACGCTGAATGGCGCGATTACGTCCGGCGCTACATCAGCGACGGTTCAGACCGGCGGTGGGGCGAACTTCCCGTCAGCGTTTCCCTATCACGTTCTCGTCGATCTAGAGATCGTACGCGTCACGAATCGCAGCGGGGACGTACTCACTATCGCACGCGCACAGGAAGGAACGCTCGCATCGTCGCATAACGGCGGAGCGACGGTCTCACTCGTGGTATCTGCGGAGTACATCTCACAGATTCAGGCCGCGGTGAACACGTTAGAGACGGCTGTCGGTGGCGGTGATGTGGAAGATCTGTCGACGAGCGGCGGATCCGGAACCGCTCCGGTATCGAATGGCGCTGGTGCCTTGACGATGGTCGACATAGCAACACAGCTCGAGCTCGACGCCATATCGGTGGCGACCTTGGACGATGTGGGCGATGTCACCGCGCCGTCTCCGAGCGCGTTGAACCTCCTTGTGCGGAACGCCGGGAACACCGCCTGGGAGAGCGTCTCCGAGCTTGAGAGCTTGCTGATCGACGCGGAAACGTCGCCGAGTATTTTGCGATTGGGGAATGTTACCGATACTGGCGCGGGGCATATTCGGGCGCTGGGTGGAAGTCTAAGCATCGGTACCGACGGTGACGACGACGGCAACTACAACTGGTCGATTGGATTTCCAGAAACCGCCGGCACGTTCTCAATCGCGTACGGGGATGATGGTGGCGCGGGCGCGTACAACGTCATGGATGCGCTGACGAATGGCAAGAACACGTTGCGAGGCGAGTATTGGCAATTCAGCAGTATCAACGATGAACTGATTTTCTATCTAGCGAGTGAGCCAGATACGGGCCAGCAGAACATGGCGTACTTTACGAATGAGATCGACTTCTTTGGGATAGGGAATACGTTCCCGACTCATAAGCTCGATGTCAGCGGAACGTTTAGGGCTACCGGAATCGCTACGCTTGATGCAGCGGTGAATGCTGGCGGGCTATTGACGGCGGGCGCAGGAATCACGTCTACGACGGCGGCGAATTCGTTCGGTGCTTCGACGTTTACGGGTACCTCTACCTACACAGCTGCAGAGATTCATATGCCTCGAAACTATGGCATACGCTCTGGGTCATATGGGCTCAATGCAGAGGCGTTCGATGGTCGATACTACAACGTAGTCAACGCGGTGAATAACGTCTCTGATTCTGGATTTACCTATCGCAGTTTGAGTGCATGGGGCGGTGAAACTTTCGGGTGGAAAATCTCCGGGCAGTTAGCTGAGATCATTGGCGAGACGGATGGGGCCGATCCAGTTACCTGGACCACTTATTGGTCGATAGACAATGGGAGCGGCGATGTCGTCGCCGAGGGCGATTACGACATCAAGGGCGGTGATCTCGAGTTGGGTGTGGCCGATTCGGTCGCGGCTATCCTAGACGCACACGGAGATTCCACCAACACAGGTGGCAGGTTGAGATTACGCAACGGCGGGTCAAAGGACACCACGAACGAATATCTTTCCATCTACCCCAATCAAGAAACGTTGGAATTCCAGGACGGCGACGGTCACGTCGGATTTCAGTTGGTGGACACGGGCACGGTAGCGGATGCGTATGTGACCGGCATCTTGGTTCACGACGATGACTTCGGCGCGGATGAATTCGATGGACTCAGACAATTCACCGCGAATGTGACGACAACCGACGCGTCGGCCACGAACCTGATTACATTTACTTCCGATGACGACGAATTATGGTACATCGATTGCAATATAGCCGCGCTTAGAAATGGATCGACACAGGGCGCGGGGTACTCATGGTCAGGCACCTATCGAAACGATTCGGGGACACTTACCGAGGTTGGCGAGCAAATCTACGCTCAGGATGAAGACAACGCGGCATGGGATGTCTCTGGCCTGCCGTTCGGCGAGGCAATTATCGTTCAAGTGACCGGCGTAATAGCTACAACTATCAAGTGGAATGCCCACTGTGACTGTTCCGTCGTCGATTACTGACCGCATCGATTGAAAGCCCGAGGATTTTATCCATGACCGATGAACAGCAAAAAGAAGAACCGACCGCTAACGAGAGCGAACTCCGATTCATACGCGAAATCGTCAAGCGAATCGAGGCGAAAGTAGACCACTACGACGATAAGGTGACCAAGCGCGTAGACCACGTCGAAACCACAACTCACGCACGAATCACAGGCGTGGAGAAGTCATTGAATGAGACTCGTGAGACGGTCGCGGATCTGAACGTTAAGGCTTCGGGATGGACATCCATCGGTGGAGCATTGGTTTCCATTGGCGCAGCCCTTATGACCTTGATCATGCTGGTTCTGAAGGGTGGCAAGTAGCACGTGGCCAGCACTCCTTCAACATTTGGGCGGACGATCTTCGGGCGTGACTTGTTTGGTTACGGGTCATCGTCCGATTCGCTGCCCTCGGATATCGACCTTGCCGCTCGCCCGCGTTACGTCATAGAAGTCCTCAGTCCATCTCAGGCGCTCAAGGCGCGACTTCTGAATTGGCGGTCCGGCCAGTTTGAGGAACAGTACAACGAGGCAGACTCGCTTCAGTTCACGTACCCGCTTGGCGACGACAAGTCGGCGTTACTCGTTGATCCAAATCTCTTGGCACTCCGTGAGAACGGCGTGCTCCGGCAAGTGTTCAAGATCGCAAAGCGGCGACTGCGGCGTGGTGCGGACGGCTTGCCAATAGTTTCCATCACCGCCGAAGACCTCTCAGCCGAACTTGGCC
The DNA here is from genome assembly GCA_029262095.1 of Candidatus Hydrogenedentota bacterium. Lineage (GTDB taxonomy): Bacteria > Hydrogenedentota > Hydrogenedentia > Hydrogenedentales > SLHB01 > JAJDAB01. The sequence goes on along the minus strand of JAJDAB010000323.1, from coordinate 4,412 downwards.
TTGAGATGATCGACTTGTACGAGACCGTCGACGGTAACGGCGATCCGGAAACGCGGTCCTGCGGCACAATACTCTCCCAGCTCCTGAACGAAAACCAGAACAATGCGCTCGTGCCGGACATATCTGTCGGGGAAATTGAGTCCGCCATCGCAAATGTTCAGATGCAATTCAAGGCAGAGAAGCAAACCATCGGTGCGGCGCTGGACCGGATCCACCAGCGTGTGGGCGGCTTCTATCACGTCGATGCCCATGGGCGCCTGAACTGGTTTCGTACTCCCCGGAGCCAGTCGACGCTAAGGCTGCGAAGTGACCGAAATCTATCCTTGCTCGAATCTGAGATAGACTATCGCGCCATTCGTACGCGCGTCGTGGCAGTCGGCCGCCTGGACGGTACGGATGCTGCTGAGCAGGAAACACACCTCACCTCGGTGGCCACAAACAAAGTCTCCACGCACGGCCAGAAGACCGCGTACATCGACGCCAAGACCGTCAAGACCGCTGCCCAATTGGACGACATCGCGAACGCGCGAGTGAAACGACTGAGCACGCCTCGCATCACGACGACAGCAGAAGCGATCGACCTACAGAAGCACCCGCACCTGGACATTCGCACCGACGAAGTCGAGCTGGGCATGCAGTGTGAAGTGGGGGATAGCGAACTTGGTGTCGCCATCCGGCCCATGGTCGGGTATGTGAAGCACGATCTAGCCAGCCCCTCGTCGGTCGCAATCAAGGTCACCGATCCGAACAGCGCTTCGCCCGATGCGGCGACCGACGCGTCGGATGGGGATACTGGCGCGCAAGGCCCGATCGAGACCACTAAGGACGACGCGGACCGGCTTGCTGATTTGATTCTAAGTCTTGCCCGTCGATTGGATGAACTCGCACTGGAAGACTTTGGGTTACTCGATTTCATGGGGGAGGCGATCGAGAATTCGACGACATTGCAAAACATCCTGAATCAACACGTAGTCCAGAACATCCAGACCATTCTGGAGCAAGCCAATGTGTTCTTGGGCGCGACACTGGTTGAGGTGGATATCGACGCCGTGAATGCGCGGACAGGACTATCGCCAGGCGATCCCGATTACATCCTGAAATTCGAGGAAGGATTCACGGCCTTTACGACGCAGGACAAAGCGATCTACGCGTGGGCTGGCAATCCATCGGATGACGCGTCGCCAGGTGATTGGGACAAGATCACCGGAACCTATCGAACCGGCTCCGATGTTGCGGCGCTGGGAGGCGCGCCCGAGGGAACCCGCGGAGTTACACAGACCAGTCCGAAGCGCGGTTATGTCTACGCGGATGGCGATTGGCGGGTAACCACACACCTTCCGGACAGTTCCTGATATGGCGTTCCTGAACGGCGGTGACTGGTCGAACTTGACGGTCGCGGACTTCGGTTTCGCTATGCGTGAGCTCATGCACGCGATCAACGATCGTGAGGAAATACTGGGTATTGCGGATGACGACCGCACGCTTTGGCAAGTCAAGGACGGCACTGACAAAGCGAAACCCGCAGAAGATGACCTCTTACCGATTCCATTTCGCACCGATACGACCGGCGACGACGAAGAATGGGACTGGTTGCGCGTGAACATGGAACGGATGCAGATCGCAGTCCAGCACATCGTCAACCGGACGAACCCGAATCAGGAACAGTTCAACGAGCGTTACTTCCTCGTCGGGCCGACCACGCGCGAGCACTACACGACGTTGTCGACAATCGGCGGTCAGCGCAAGAACATTTTCGAGAACGCGTCCGGATATGGCTCCACCTTTGTCGATATCACGCCTTTCGAAGCACAGCCGCGCGTCGGCGATTGGATATTGGCTTTTCACCAACTCAAAGCGCTGCTCGACTTGCTCATCTACATTTCTCAACCGATGAAAATGGAACCGCCATCGGGTCATCGAATGACTGACTACGCGGATCACGAAGTCGCGGCGCTGGACGATTGGGGCGTGGATGCAACGGGAGATGCGGCCTATGATTATGCAGTCGACAACTCAGCCGTCCCTGGATCGCCACCCGCCGATATCGTCATGGTGGACGACACGGAGATCACGGTCTCACCGTTTCCGGACTATGCGAATCTGCTTTCACCGCAATTCGGCGGAACATTCGTCGGTATGAACTATGGGTATCTGGGCTACGGGTCCGCTCCGTTCATCCCGAATCCATCCCCGCCACCGGCGACGATTTCGAAGACATGGTTTTGCGGAGTCTGGCTATCCGACGATGCCGCCGGGGATTTTGTCTGTTCGTGGTATGGCCCCAACGATGGTAGCGGAGATCGGACAGGGGACGGCTCAGCGAGCGGCGAGCAACCGCCGGTCGGCATCATGACCGGCCCGCCCTATATGCGGTGGCAGAAGATCGTTGACCGTAGACGTGGGCCGACTGGCCAATTTCTCGACCAGAACCTTGAGATCGACGTCGAGTACACGTTGGAAGGCGAAGTAGTCGCCACGGAGATATCCGAGGAAATTCTCGCCACAGAGACCTCGTCCGATATCAATGAGACGACGTGGGCGCAGATGCCGACAACGTTCCTGAACGAGACCCAAACGTCGATCGACATCACGCATACTCATAACATCCCTGAGACGACCCGGTTCTTGGTCGACCAAGTCGGCGTGGGTATATCGAATGTCCACGGTGGCCAAGTCACGTTTCGCTGGGGTCCGCCAGACTCCGACGACTACGCGCACAACGCGATTTTCGATATCCGTACGGCCCTGACGTTCGGGTAGATGAACGATTTTCCTTGACCCGTTAGGTATCTCGCGTTCTAGCGTTTGGGCATGACTGCCGACCTACACTTCGAGAAAGCCCATAAGCGCCTCATCGAGATCGAAGGCTTCAAGAGCGATCGCCGTACCGATCCGGGCGGCTACACGGTGTGGGGAATCTCCAGCGTGTACTGGCCGGATGAATTCCGAAACGGCGATCCGTCTTCCGAGCAAGCCAAGCTGTTCTACCTCCAAAAGTTTTGGCGCTTCCAGCATTGCCACGAATTGCGCGACTACGCGGTGAAGTGGGAGTTGTTCGAGGCGTCGGTGAATTGCGGTCGCGTCACGGGAGGAAAGTTCGCACAGGCCGCATACAACAAGACGCGTCCCGATGAATATCCGAGCCTTGATGTTGATGGAAATATTGGGCGAAAGACGGTTACTTGCTTGAATCGTATGTCCGAACGTTACCTCGGAACTCTCGTCAAGGCGATGAATATCATTCAAGGCAACTACTACTTCATGCTCGACGACAGGGACAACATTCGCGGCTGGGTAGATAAGCGAGTGGAGTTCGAGGCGGTCAACTAGCTATGGACCCAACACGCCGAGTGCGCCGCTTCTTTCGCTACGTTGGCCGTGGGCGTCGCGCGCTACAGCTTGTCGGTCGCGTTGACTCAAAGCCCGATACGGAATTCCACCACGAAGGCGAAGAGCGTGCACAAAGCGAAGAGGTTGGAGCATTGGCCAAACCCACAGGGTCGGCTGTGTTCGGGATTCTGTTGAAGCCGGTCAATCGCGCGATTAACAAGGCGCTGTTTGGGCATCAGACGCGACCGTGGTTCAAGCGCCCGAAGGGGCTGAACGAAAGGGAATTGAAATGAACTTCATCTTGAATATCGTACTGGCGATTCTACAACGCATCGACAACTTCGCGCATTGGCTCGACGACTGGGCCGATGGACTGATTGACGAACTGCGGTAATGGGTGTCATCAAGTTTGTGGCGAAACAGGCTGGGCGGTTCGCGCGCTGGCGAAGAAAAGAGTCCGCGCACTTGCCTGTTCAGTACGAACGAAAGGGGGCCAAGATGGGCCGACTACCGAAGGACAACACAGGTACGGGTTTCAAGCCTAGAACGACTGCGAGAAAAAACCGGTTAGGTCTTTCACTCACCGTTTTCAATGGCGGTGTCGGCTTTTTGCGCGGCTTCAAGCCTGAATGGCTGTGGCCGCCCGAACAAGACGGCGAAATGCTGATTGCCATTAACGGCCTCATCGCGGCAGGGCATGCAGCGTGGGGCATATTTTGGAACGTCAAAGCCAATTGGTTTGACAAACTCAAACGATAACCGGGGCGACGGCCCCAAACAGGAGAACAAACGTGAACCTACTAGACAGAATCAGAACTCGAAAACTCCTCAAAGAGATCAAAGACGAACGGCTCGAAGACCTCGAAACTCGCCTGGAGCGCCTTCAAACGAAGATCAAGAAAGAGGCGGCGGACAAGGTTAAGGACCACGCCGACGCCGTTGCGGAAAGCATGAACGACTTCGACGTTCGGCGTATAGATGCGTCCAATGACCTGGACATGGCGGAACTCCAAGCCGAAGAAGCGTATGTAGTCGCTTTGATTGCGATTCGGAATGAGGAAAATCCGCAGTCCGCGACGGCA
>JAJDAB010000322.1 GCA_029262095.1 Candidatus Hydrogenedentota bacterium | reverse complement strand
CATTGAGCGGGTGCGGGAATGACGTGATGACGCAGACGAATGCTGCTAAGGGTTTGATGCCCATAATTTTGATCGCCGATGATGCCGCATTGACAGATGCCCTTCGCGATATCGAACGGGGCGCACAAGCCGCCGTGCCGGGTGAGGGCGGTCCAGAAGACGCTGTGCGCGAAGTGTTGCGGGGAGTCGCCACACGCGGCGATGAAGCGGTCGCGGAATTCACGGAACGTTTCGACAAAGTTTCGCTAGAACCATCTGAATTTGAATTGAGCGCCGACGAAATTGATGAAGCCGCGGCGACGATTGACGGGGAATTGCGCGGGGCGCTCGAACGGGCGCATGCCAATATTCTCGCGTTTCACGAGAAGAACCTTCGGCAATCGTGGGAAGAGACGAGCGCGGATGGCGCGACGCTTGGCCAGCGATTGACGGGTATCGATAGCGCGGGCCTCTATGTGCCGGGGGGGACGGCGTTTTATCCGTCTTCTGTATTGATGAATATTGTTCCCGCGCGTGTGGCGGGTGTGAAAGATATCGTGATGGTTTCGCCGCCGTCGTATCGGGGTACGATTCACCCGCTCGTGCTTTGTGCCGCGCAGATCGCGGGCGCTTCACGCGTTTTTCGGATTGGCGGTGCGCAGGCGGTCGCGGCGTTGGCGTATGGCACGGATACCGTGCCGGCGGTGTCGAAAATCGCGGGGCCGGGTAATATTTTTGTGACGTTGGCCAAACGGTTTGTGGTCGGTGTGTGCGATATCGATAAGGAAGCCGGGCCTTCGGAAGTCGTTGTGGTCGCCGATGCGTCGGCGAATCCGGAGTGGGCGGCGATCGAGTTGTTGACCCAGGCGGAACATGATGAAGATGCGCGTGCGGTGTTAATTGCTGTGGGACAGGATGTTTGTGACGCGGTACTCGCCGCGGCGGAGCGGCAACTCGCCGATTTGCCGAGGGCGGATATCGTGCGGAAGGCATTTGAAGCAAATGGCGCAGCGTATGTCGTGCGTTCTATCGATGATGCGGCACGCGTCGCGGATACCGTAGCACCGGAACACATGTCGGTTCAGACCGAAGACCCGCGCGGGTTTTTAGATCGCGTATCGAATGTGGGGTGTGCGGTGCTTGGTGGCGGGACGCCGGTCGCGGTCGGCGACTATTATGCCGGGCCGAATCACATTTTGCCGACAGAGAGGCGTGCGCGTTTTGCGTCGCCTTTGACCGCGGACGATTTTCGTAAAGTGACGAGTGTGATCGCGTATTCGCCCGAACGGCTGGCGAAGGACGCGCCGGATATCACTAAACTCGCGCGCGCTGAAGAACTCGAGGCGCATGCACGCGCGGTCGAGTATCGTTTAGGATCTCAATCAAAACCGCTTAGTTGAATTCACCCCCACCTGAATCCTCCCCGTCGAGGGGGAGGAGTAACGAACCCGGACGGGTTTTGATAGAGGTTGATATGAGTTTCGAGCGTGCGCTCCTGCGTGATGTCGCGCCGTATATGCCGGGCGAACAACCGACCGGCGACATCATCAAACTTAACACCAATGAAAATCCGTATCCGCCGTCGCCGCGTGTGATGGAGGCTATCGCGTCGCTTTCCGCGCAGGATGTGTCGCGATATCCGAATGCTGTGTCGCAACGCCTGCGCGAAGTCGCGGCGGAACGATACGGCTTTCCTGGCCCGGAATGGGTGTTCGCGGGCAACGGCATGGATGAGGTGTTGGCCATGACGTTGCGGACGTTTGTCGACCCGGGCGATACGGTGCTGAGTACGTATCCGACGTATAGCTTGTATGAAGTCCTGGTGAAACTGCACGGTGCGGAGTGGTTGACCGCCGATTTGACCGACGACTATCAATTACCGGAAGGGTTCGCGGACAACAAAGCACGACTCTGCTTCTTGACCCGGCCAAATGCGCCGAGTGGCGTCGCCGTACCGCGTGAAGTAGTCGAACAAGTCTGCGAAACGTTCGACGGCCTCGTATTCATCGATGAAGCCTACGCCGATTTCGCCAACGACAGCTGCATCGATTTCCCGCATCGGTATCCAAATGTCATCATCGGTCGAACGTTCTCAAAATCCTTCAGCCTCGCCGGACTGCGCCTCGGCCTCGCCTTCGCCAATCCCGAAATCATCGAGTCGTTCATGAAAACCAAGGATTCGTATAACATCAACGCCGTAACCCAAGCCGCCGGCATCGCCGCGTTGGAGGATTACGCGCATATGGAAACCAACGTCGCACGCATCAAGGCCACGCGTAGGCGATTGACGGAGGGGCTACGCGAGCTCGGGTTTGCCGTCCCGGATTCGGAATCGAATTATATTTTTGCCTCACGCGAAGGGGCGAGAGGTATCTTCAAGCGGCTGAAAGAGCGGGGTATTTTCGTGCGGTATTTTCACGAGCGTGGGCTGGATGTCGGCTTGCGGATTAGTGTGGGGGCGGATGGGGAGATTGATGCGTTCTTCGCGGCGTTAGAAGAAATTATTGGCGACAGCAAGTTCGGGCGCGAGTAGAAACTACATGCATACCCACGCGGAGCGTGGGAACGGGCAAATGTTCAGTCGGCTTTTTTGGTCTGGGACTTAGATTTTGTTTTGGCGGGATTTCTTTGCAATTGTATCAAGTGGTCATCGATTAACTTCGGCAGGTCTCCCATCCACATTTTCAAGTCTCTTGTAGATATACCCATTTCGCGTCTAAATGGACCGTTCAGAGTGTAGTCTGTGGCATCTCTAAATCGCCGTATTGCTTCTTTCGCCCTCTCTCCAGCGTTCCCATTCTTTGCGGATTTGTAAGCATCGGATCCAATTTCGTACAACCAGGGAAAATCCTCGCGAAGAAGGCTTGCAATCATCAGTATGCCTATCGGATCGTATCGATCACTAGATATCATACTACTCAATTCGTCTATGAACATCGGATGAAAACGACGCCTTTTTCGTGAGGGGCGAATAGCACCCTCTTCCATGATGTCGTTCTGCAGATGCATCGGTAGTTCCCTAACCATCAGTTTTAGCTCTTCCAATACTTTCGCAACCGCTCCTTCTTCCGTTGATGTGTCCCTTATTTTTTCCTCGGGATCTTCGAGTTCTTTCGCGACCGCTTCCGCCGTCCTTTTGAATACTTGCACTTGCGTCTTGACTACGTCTTTATCTGGTTCTAAGGCTGGAATTCTCTCTTGCTGAGTTGCAGTACAAGCTTTGTGAGTGACTCTTCGCTATCATCGCTGTTCTGAAATTGATAGAAGGGCCCTGTTGAGACGCTTCCAAGGGGTATTCCTAGTGCGATTCCATGCACAGGCGTGTCTAGTTTTCCCTTGGCGACTCCAGCTTCGTAGAGAATCCAGGGTCGGTCCATACTGCGTCCCGTTAGCAAGCAAACAACGTCAGATGCCGAATCCAACTGCGACATTAATCTCTTGTACCAGTCGTCCCCGAACTGAATACCCTCGGTCCCTTTCTTGTCGGATGATCGGAATGATTTTAACATTCCAGCGCTAACACTCTTTAGCAATTTGCTAAAAGCTTCTGCTAATTCCGCATCTCGATTATCGTGACTAATGAATACTAGAGGTACATCGGAGCTTTCTTGATCTGATTTGTGCTTCTCTTCTTTGGCCATCCCTACTCCTTAAGCAACTCTTGATTGTTCGTTCATGCCCGTGTGTCATGCTGTTCAGCATAACATTCTTCCTCACGGAGCGCATTGAGCTGTCTGTGAATATAGGACGGGTAATGATTGAGGATATGGGCATCGATCTATTGTTGTCTTGATGTCATTGGTGGGCATTCTGTGGACAGGATTGGTGTATTGTTGGGATTTCTGTCTCGCGCGAAGGCGCTGTGGCGCGACAGAACCGATTCTTCTTACCGCAGAGGAGACCGAGTTCACTGAGGAGCGCCCCCGCATCCGCTTCGCGGATTGCTGGGGATCTGCGATCGCATAGCGCTTGGGTATGCAGTGAGAGATTTTTCGCCACAGATGAACACGGATGAGCACAGATAGATGGTGGAACGCGGGGTCGTATGTCGGGCACTCTTCCGGCAACTACGAGGTTCGAAAGGAGTGAGTGTGGTCTCGGGCAATTACCAGTTGTGAGGT
>JAJDAB010000321.1 GCA_029262095.1 Candidatus Hydrogenedentota bacterium | reverse complement strand
GGCGTAATGGCGCGCGCGTGACGGTCCTGATGAGAAGCGAGCGATTTCATACCAAATACTGGATTGAGCCGGATATTGAAAATCGAATCAAAGAAGGCTCGATTGCCTGTTATCGGAATGCTGAACCGGTCGAAATACGGTACGACGATGTCCGTGTCCGAACGGAAACGGGTGACATTGTATCCGTCTCGAATCATTTCGTACTCGCGATGACCGGCTACGAGCCAGACACATCGCTCGTGGAAGGCGTTGGCGCGATCATCGACCATAGTTGCGGGAAGCCTGAACTGACTGAAGACTTTGAAACAACCGTCCCCGGTCTCTACGTCGCAGGGACGTTGTGCGCCGGTCAGGAATCAAACGTCGTTTTCGTGGAAAACAGCCGAGACCACGGTCCGATTATTGTGAAGCATGTAGCGTCGAAGGTGGCGGCACCCCGAACTACTGGTTAATCGCTATCGTTTCGTTGGTGGTACACCCAAGTCTTTGCAGATCTTGCGGGCAAGGACGTCGACAATCTCCGTGTGGCGCGGTATCGCCGACCGCTTGTTCTTCTCTGGATTGACCCACCAAGAATGGCGGCTTCCTTCCCTCAGCATCTCGCAGCCATTCGCACGTAGATGCTTGATTAGCGCGGTGCGTTTCACAAGGTGAGTGTTTCGATTGTAAAGTCCGCGTCTGCTGCGGTCTGCGCTTCACGACGGTTAAGATCAAGCGCTTCCAAAAGGGCTTCCCGTAAACTTACGATTAACTCGCCCCGGCTGGACTCTTGGCAATTGACTCCTGGAATTTCCTGTACCCAACCCACCCACCAGTTGCCATCTTCCTTAATTACCGCTGTGTACTGATTTGCCATAGTAGGATGCCCTGCGCCGCTTTGATTCGAATCCAAGCTACTTTCAAATGATCAACGTTAGTGTACCATGCGGTACGGGGGAACGACTGTAATGCAAGTTCATCTAATTCCCGGTGAAGCGGGCTGTGTGTATGCACGTGATAACCAATGTGTCGTGGTCGTGGTCGATGCCTTACGTGCGAGCGCAACCGCTGCAATGTTGCTCGACGCCGGCGCTACAGAAATACTGGTCGTGCGGGAAGTCGACGATGCACTCGCAGCCAAAGCAGCAGACTCGGAAGCATTGTTATACGGTGAACGCGATGGTTTGCCGCCGGAAGGATTCGACTCAGGCAATAGCCCGCGTGAGACCGCGCAAGCCGCGGGGGCACGCGTCATATTGACCACGACCACCGGCGCGTTGCGCGTAAATCAAGCCTGGGGAGCCACCGCTATTTTCATGGGCACAACAATCAATGCGAACGCAGTCTCGCATGCCGCCGTCCATGCCGCCGCCAAGCATGGGTGCGACGTCGTAATCATCCCGGCGGGCCTCGCGAACGACCCGGATTTCGACGCTCAAGAAGATTGGACCGCCGCTGCAGCCGTCATGGACGCGACCGGTTTGGACATTGGCGAGGGCGCGAAACAGTTTGCGAAGATGCGTTACCGTATTCAAGCCGAGGGTATCGACGTGTTATTCGAGAACGCCCCGAACGCCAAGAAGCTACGCGATATCGGCCTGGGCGATGACGTCGAATTTTGCGCGCAGGTCGATGTTACCGACGCGGTTCCCACTGCAACCGATCAAACCGAATTCGGCGTACGGCTGATCACATCGCGCTAGAACTTACGCACCTTGCAGTCGTTTCTCGGCAATGGTTTTGCGTACGGTGGCGACTTCGTTATTCGCTGTATCCGGTTGAAGAATGCCGCCATGGCCATCGGCGATACCGATAACGCGCGTAGGTTGCGCGATACTGTCGACGACGATTTCGCCTTTGCAGCCGATGAGTCCGCCAGCGACGACCGATACGCCATCCCATTCGGTGCGGCCCATTTGTTCATCCACCACACGCTGCAATCCGATGAGCTCAAGCGCGGTTGCCGCGAGGCTTGGGCGCATATCAATTCGGACGACCCGCACGCCACGTGCTTCGGCGGCGGGTATGGATTCGGGCATCAACGAACCAATTCCGCCGTCATAGAGCAGCGCGCCTTTGCGCATTGTGTTGACGAGGTCCGCATCGACTTTCGGATCTCGTGGAGATAGCGAAATGAGTGCAGCCACATCGGGACCCATATACGAGAGCGGCCGGACCTCCACATGTGTGGCGAGTGGCAACATCGAATTCACGCCGCGCGCAATCGTTGCAGACAATTGCACTTCCGCGCCGGCCTCGGACAAACTTAACGCGGCTCGTGCGGCGAGGTTGGGCACACCGGTAACGCCAATCTTTTTGCCAGCGACCGTACCGTCCAAGAGTGCGGTGACATGGGCCACGGTCGCACGCGCCCACATTTCGTGGTCGGCATACGTCAAAATCGTTGCACGCGACACCGCACCATCGTTCACGGACTCACCGCCACTGTCCAGCAGAATATAGTCCGTGAACGGATCGGCTTGGTGCAATACATCCGCCAACAAGTTTGAGTCGGCCAACATAACGTTAGTCATCGCACAACCGTAGCTCGTCTCGACATACGGCGATACCGAAGTCATTTCGTAGGGCGTCACGACGATATTGAGCACCCCATGTAAGCCGAGTTTACTCGCCTTTTCGCGCAGCTCGCGCAGGCGAACTTGAAGTTGGCTGGAAAAATCGGTGGGCGTATCCGGGGTGGTTGCGGCGAAATCAATTCGCGCTCCGTTCGTCTTGCCATTTGCCGATAGCTGCGATGCCAGCTCGTGTAACAGGGGTTCAGGCGCGTTAATTTGGTCGCGCTCACAAAGCTTTAGGATGAGATCGCGCGCATCGACGCCGTGTTGATCCGCTGCGGCGACTACCCGCCCAAGAAATGAAGAGTGAAATTTGGCACGCCCCGTTGTAACGCCAAGTGCGGAATGTCCGACGCGGCTCACCAACGGACGAATATACGCCTCCGCAAGATCCAACAGTGCGTTAACGTCTACATCGCCCATCAAACCGCGCTTTTGAAGAATTGCCACGGTCACTTCGGTGACCGCATTCCCTTCTGAACGGCCGAGACCTTGCAATGAGGTGTCGAGCAATGTCGCGCCTGCTTCCTGCGCAGCCAACGTATTGGCGACGCCCATGCAGAGGTTGTCATGCCCATGAAAACCGAGCCGGAGATCGCAGGCGGCGGCCGCCGCATTCAAATACTCGGTAACGTCTTCCGGCATCATTCCGCCTGCGGAATCGACTAGACAAAAACAGTCTGCGCCAAATTCCGCCGCCATTTTGCCTCGTGCTGCGAAGTCTTCAGCTGGAACGGCATACGATTTCATCAGGTTGCAGCACACATAGAGGCCGAGCGCTTTTGCCTTTTTGATAAACGGCTCGGCTTGATCCAGTTCGGTAACATTGGTCCCCACCCGAATGAAGTCTATGCCGCAATCCGCCGCCAACAGCAGGTCGTCTTCGATGCCAATGCCGGGAATGAAGAACGCGCCTACACGGCC
>JAJDAB010000320.1 GCA_029262095.1 Candidatus Hydrogenedentota bacterium | reverse complement strand
ATCACCGCGCCGTCATGAATGATCGGCGAACTCGCAAACCCCCATTGCGCCGTCTTCACCATGAAGAAACCGGAGTCCAACACGCCGAAATCTTTGCTCCACAATAGATCGCCGTCCACGTCGTAACAATACAGACCCTCCGAACCAAAGAACCCGACCACATGCTTCCCATCCGTAGCCGGGGATGAATTCGCATGAGTAGCTTTCGGATGCCGCTTAACCTTCGGCACGCCTTCGTGAGCCGTCTCCGTCCAAACGACTTCGCCCGTCTTCACGTCCAAGGCCATGACAACAAAACGATGAACGCCATCACCTTCAACCGGCTTGATGTCGCCATACAACCCAACCTTTAACTCCGGGTCATCGTCATCGCTCACGGCCGTCGTGACAAACACGCGGTCGCCCCACACGACAGGACTCGAATGCGCCAACCCCGGTATTTCCGCCGACCACTTAATATTCTCACCGCTCTCAATCCCCCAAGAAACCGGGGGAGACGACTCCTCAGCAATACCACTACCGTTAGGCCCCCGAAACTGCGGCCACTCACCTGCGTGCGATTCGGCCGCAAATATAAACACCGCGACCGCGATCGAGATGCACATGAAAGACCAGCGCGTATACAAACTCATGTCTTGCTCCTAGGGCTAAACGCCATCCAAACCGTCATTCCGAGCGAAGTCGAGGAATCTACCCAGACCAATCCAAGAACCGAAATGTTCTTCCTAAATCTTCGTGTGCTTCGTGCCCTTCGTGGTTCAAATATTTTACATCCACGTACCCATCTACAACATCGAAACATCGTCATCCAACCCGGTGTACAACCGCCCCGTCTTCTCCCAGATGAGTGGCCCCACCATCATATGTTGCGTCGCCACGTGCACATCTCGGAAATACCGCTGCAACGGTGACGTCCGATATACCGACGTCCCGCCCGCGACGTTATAAGCAATATCGACCGCCTTCGCACCGGCCCGCGCCGCATTCGCCGCCGCCAGCCGAATGTCTCGCCGCAACTCGACCGTAAGTTCACCGGTCTCGACGGCAACGTCATACGCCTGCGCAACCGACTCCCAGAGAAACGCGCGCGCCGACCGAATCGCCGCTTCCGCATCCGCGATTTGCAGATGCGTATGCGCGCTCTTCGCCAACGGTTTCATGCGTCCCTCCGGCGTCTTCTTCGACGCCAACGCCACCACTTCATCGACCGCCGCCCGCGCCAGACCCAACGCGACCGCGCTAATCCCGATCGACAATAAACCGAACACCGGAAATGCGTACAACGGCCTTTCGATCGGTTTGTCCACGACCAAACTCACCGCACGATCTGACGGGATGAGCAAGTTCCGCATCGCAAAATCCGTGCTCCCCGTGCCGCACAACCCCGAAACATTCCACGTGTCTAAGAATTCGATTTCCGAACGCGGCGCGATCATCATCCGGCTGATAGGCATGCCATTCGGCATCACTTCGGGCGACCCATCCTTGATAACCGCGCAACCGCCCATGACCCAATCCGAATTTTGCGTCCCTGAACCCCATTGCCATTCACCATTCACTCGATACCCGCCATCTTCCGGCACAGCAAACCCACGCGGCGCAAACACCCCCGCAATTTTCGCTTCCGGACTCGCGCCGAAGATTTCCGACGCCGCCGCTTCAGGTAAATAGCCAGCCACCAATCCTGAAGTCGAGCCGATGAACACGCACCACGCCGCAGACGCATCGCCAAGAGCCAATGTCTCGACCACATCCAGAAACGTCACCGGCGAAGCTTCAAGTCCGCCGTACTCGATCGGCACGCACAAGCGATACAATCCGGCCTTCGCAAACGCATCCGAAATGTCCTGCGGCAATTGCCGAGACCGCTCAATCTCCTCCGCCCGTTCACGCAACATCGGCACAAAACCCCGCGCCGCGTTCACGACATCCGTTCTCGATTCCATTTCTATGGACATCTATATTCGTTCCCTTTTCGATAACCACAAAGACACAAAGAACACCAAGTATCTTCTCTCCAATATTTAGTAGAATCTCTGCGCCCTCCGCGTCTCCGCGGTAACAAGCTGTCTAATCCGTACAAATCCAATCCGTGTCATCCGTGTTCCATTACTCACCCAAAAACTCCGGCACCCGTTTCTCCACAAACGCCGACACCGCTTCCTGCCGGTCCCGAGTCATATTCGACAACATCTCATACGCAATCGCCGCATCCATCACTTTCACGGCGTGATCGCGTAACGCGATATTCATCGCCGTCTTCGTCCACCGCACCGCCCAACGCGGATTCCCCTGAATTTTTCCTGCGAGTTCGTTTACCTTGGCGTCGAGTTCATCCGCAGAGACCGCGTAATTGATCAACCCCCATTCCGCCGCTGTCTTCGCCGACAACATATCGCCGGTCAACAACATCTCTTTCGCACGCGCCATCCCAACCAACTGCGGCCAAATCACCGCGCCACCATCGCCCGCAACCAACCCCGCTTTAACATGTGGGTCACCGATCTTCGCGTTCTCATCAGCGACAATAACGTCGCACATCAGCGCAATCGTCGCGCCCAACCCCGCCGCATGCCCATTCAATCGGCATACAATCGGCTTCTCCAAATTCAGTAAGTCCGAAACGATTTTCTTGCCCATGGGCGCGATCCCACGAAACCCCGCCGGATTATCAATCATCTCCTGAAACCACTGCATATCCCCGCCCGCACAAAACGCTCTGCCTGCTCCCGTCAACACCACGAGATCACAATCCGCATCCGCCTGTATCTCGCCAAACACGCGAGCAAACTCATCATGCAAAACATGATCCACAGCATTCACCGGACCATTCTCAATAGTCACAACAAGCCGCCGATCTCTACACTCGAATTGCAGCCGCTCATATCCCAAATATTCCATAGAGTATCTCCGCGACCTCCGCGTCTCCGCGGTGATAATTCTAATCAGCGATGATCCGTCCAATCCGAGTCATCCGCGTACCCATTCCATAGCAACAACCCAATCCCGCATAATGCCACAATGGAAACCAAGAATAGACAATGGGTACTCGCCCAACGCCCCGACGGAATCCCAGACGAATCCACGTTCGATTTGAAGGAGGTCGAGTCGCCACCACTAGAAGACGCTCAAGTCCGCGTCCGCATCGATTACTTCACCATCGATCCGGGCAGTCGACCCGGCTTGACTCGCGCCAGCTATATCCCCATTCATCCGATTGGCGGCGTTATGATGAGCGCGGGCGTCGGCACGGTCATCGAATCCAACCACGACAAATTCACGGACGGCGACCTCGTCGCGGGCGCACTCGGTTGGCAAGACGCCGGCGTGTTTCCCGCCAAAGGCCTAATCAAACTCGACCCCAACATCTTCCCCGGCATGCTGCCTGTCACCACCGCCTTGGGCGTACTCGGCATCCCTGGACTAACCGCCTACTTCGCGCTGCTAAAACTCGCCGACCTAAAAGCGGGGGAGACCGTCCTCATTTCATCCGCCTCAGGAACGGTCGGCGCCACTGCCGGACAAATCGCGCGCATCCACGGAGCGAAGGCAATTGGCATCGCCGGAACCCAACCAAAAATTGACTGGCTATTAAGTGAAGCCAAGTTCGATTCGGCGATCAATTACAAAGACGTAGCCACAAAAAGCACCTCCCCCTCGAAGGGGGAGGATCAAGGAGGGGGTGCATCCAATAATCCTGTTTCATCATCGACGCTAGCCGATGCAATCGCCAACGCCTGCCCCGGCGGAATCGACATCTACCTCGACAACGTAGGCGGCCCCACCCTAGACGCCGCGATCGAAAACATGAATCCGAATGGCCGCATCATCATCTCCGGCCAAATCTCCGAGTACAACCGACCCGAACCCATCGGCATTCGCAACACGCTCGACTTCATTAACCGACGCCTAACCATGCAAGGGTTCGTCGTGCTCGACTACGCCCGCGAATTCGCCGCGGCCCAAACGCAACTCGCTCAATGGCTCCTCACCAAGGAAATTGTGATCAAGGAAGAGATTATCCCAGGCATCGAAAACGCCCCCACAGCCTACCGCGAACTCTTCACCGGCAATTCCTTCGGAAGACGGCTCATCCAGGTCAAACACTAGCCCTGTAACCGGGGCGGCTCAAAGTGCAACCTAATAGGGCAAGCGCTCGGAGTCCGGGACTGATTCGGCCCATACGCGAATTGCTAGCAAAATCCCCTCTCCTCGAAAACTCGCTCGCGAGTTTGGGGGGGAGAGGGCTAGGGTGAGGGGTCGTTTGTTCAAGAAACGATCATGAACTGAAAGATCACCGTTTACGCGGAACACATCCGTTAATACCGGTGTTTCATCGAAGCGTCATAAGCGCTTGCTCCACATGTGGTTGAGGGTCAAGCCCAAAATGGTCAAAGGGAGAGGAATTCATGATTAAGCGAGTTCTGATATGGACAAGCGCCGGCGCGTTCTGCGCGATGTTCGCGGTATCAACGGTCGCGAATGCGGCCCCCATTAATCCCACGTATACGAAAGACGTATTGCCGATCCTCCAGCAAAACTGCCAGGTCTGCCACCGTGAGAACGGCGCAAACCTCGGCGGGATGGTCGCGCCTATGGCCTTCAACTCCTACGAAAATACCCGCCCCTGGGCAAAATCCATGGCTAAGCACGTCTCAGCAAAGACGATGCCCCCGTGGCATGCCGCCCCCGATCATCATGGCGTATTCAAGAACGAGCGCACGCTAGCAGCAGAAGACATCGAGACCATCGTGAAATGGGCCAATGCAGGCGCGCCACGCGGCAACCCCGCCGACGCCCCGCCGGAGAAGACCTGGAACACAGACGGCGGCTGGACGATTGGCGAGCCGGACCTTGTAATCGACATGGGTGAACAATACTTCGTCGATGACGACGTCCAAGACATCTACGTCGATTTCCGCACAACCATTACGAAAGACATGCTCCCCGAAGACCGCATCATCAAAGCCGTCGAATTCCGACCAGGCAGCAAAGTCGTGCACCACATCATTGCTCTGCCACTTGGCGGCATCGCCCCCGGTAACGAAGCGACCGTCTATCCCGACGACATCGGACGCCGCATCAGCCCCGGCACCAACATCACCTGGCAGATGCATTACCACAAAGAACCCGGCCCAGGCACCGGCATGATGGACCGCTCCCAAGCCGCGATTAAGTTTTATCCCAAAGGCACCGAAGTGAAATACGAACTCCAGGGCGAACCGCTCGGCCGTTTCGATTTCCGCATTCCCGCCAACGAAGCGAACTACAGCATCAAACAAGAATTCACGTTCAACGCCGATTCGCAAATCGTCTCACTGATGCCGCATATGCACCTGCGCGGTAAATCGGCGTTATACGAAGCGTACTACCCCGACGGTTCGCACGAAGTCCTGCTCGACGTGCCCCGCTACGACTTCAATTGGCAAACCGCCTACCAATTCGAAGAGTTCAAACAAGTCCCCAAAGGCACCAAAGTCGTCCTCACCACCGCGTGGGACAACTCCGCCGACAACCAATTCAACCCCGACCCCACCGAAACCGTGGGATGGGGCCACCCCACCACCGATGAAATGAGCTTCGGGTTCATGTCGTTCATCAACGAATCAAACGAATCCCGATCCATGTTCGGCGGCGGCGGACGACGCGGCAACCGTGGCGGCGGCAAAGGCTTCGACCTAGCCGGCATGATCAAACAATTCGACGCTAACGGCGACGGCCTCCTCCAAAAAGAAGAATCCCCCGAACGCATGTCCCGCTTCTTCGGCATGATCGACACCAACGGCGACGACGCCATCACCATCGAAGAAGCCAAAGCAGCCGCAGAACGCCTCGGCCAACGCAGACAACAACGCCAAGGCCAACAATCCAGCGACTAACACCACCCAACATAGCAATACACAATACGGCGGGCGTCCGAAATAGATATCGGACGCCCGCCATTCGTGTTTTCTGCAAAACGTTCGCGGACAACGACTCAGATGAAATCAACCTGTGGTAAATTAAGTCGTGGCCTAGATCTTCTTGCTTTTGCTACGTGACTTTCGATGGACTTACAATTCGTGAATGATTTCTCCACTAATACGATTTTCACTAAAGCTACCTCTAATTGAAATCGGCCACACATGTGAAGATATTAGTAGTTTATCACGCTTTAGGATTCTGTGAATCATAAAGCCCCTTTCACTGTCAACCGTGTTTGCACACAAAGTCGAACAAGGGATGCCACGGCAAAGTGAATGGGCTTCTTCTGGCCTCTTGTATTCGCTATCTTCGGATTCGAAAAGGTGTAGATGACCATGTAATGCTATGCGTGCCTTCTTCTTGAAGAGTGTCTCTCTGAACATCTCGGCATTCTTGTTGACCTGACACAATGCGCCGAATTGTTCCAAATGGTGATGAACGATACCAATGCGCGGGGTGTTCGAATCTGGAATCGCATGGGCAACTAGAGCTATGTAGGAATTGTCAATATACCCGCAATCATGCCGAACGTACTTTATTATCTTTTTGGCAACAGTCTCATCGGCAATGTCTTCTTTAACTAGAGTCCGGAATTCTCCCGACACTATACCCGAGTGATAGGATGATACCAGAAGGATGAACTCCACCGGAACGCCCTCGACCGCAACCAGGGCCAACGGGGGGCCATCCCCCTCCGCTGAGTGATACCGGAACACTTTTACTGTAG
>JAJDAB010000319.1 GCA_029262095.1 Candidatus Hydrogenedentota bacterium | reverse complement strand
CATCAAGCGGTCGAGCTTGCCTGCGAACGATTCGAGTGACGCCTTGGTATCCGTGTCCCAAAAAAATTTAGCATCGCGCAGTCGCGCGTTAAGTACTTTTTCGTTTCCGCCGCGAATAACGGCCTGACCTGCCGCGCTATGTTCGCCATTGGCGACACAGGCAAAATGGCGGCTCAGAGAACCGTCCGCGTTACGCATCGGTATGTACCGTTGATGCACTTTCATTGGCGTAATGATGATAGGTTCGGGCAGGGTCAACGCATCCTCGGGAATCGCACCGAGGATGGGCTCCGGCCACTCCAGGAGGTCTGCAATCTCAGCGAACAGATCATCGTCGTCTTCCGCGACTAGATCATGTTCCTTGGCGAGCTGTTGTACTTTGTCGCGCAGGTCTTGTTGCCGTTCCGCACGATCCGCAAGGACATAGATCTCGCGTAATGCGTCCAAGTAATCGCCCTCCGATCCAAGATCGACCGCGCCATCGCCAATTCGGCGGTGGCCAAAGGTTCGGCGTCCGGTTTGAATCGTCCGTCTCGGGCGTCCGTCGGCTTCGGGTCTTAACTCGTATTCGCCTTTAACAACGTTCACGCCATGCAAAGCGACGAGCCAACGGACGGGGCGCGAAAACGTCACGGTCGAATCTTCCCAACCCATCGTCTTCTTGAAATGAAATCCGGAGATGAATGCGGTCAGGAGGCCGCTCATTAACTCGTTGAGATACTGACCTTTGCGTTCGATTTTTACGAAGACATATTCGTCTTTGCCTTGTGATTGAAAATAGATGTCTTCAACCGTAACGCCTTTACCTTCAGCAAACTTTTTCGCCGGCATGGTCCAATTGCCATCCGCATCTTGAGCGGATTTCTTCTTCGGACCGCGCTGTTCGTTCACGCTATCGGGCTGACGCGCGGGTACAGCCTCAATCGAAAACGCAATGCGCCGCGGGCTAACCCAGCACTGAACGTCGCCGTGAGCGAGCCCGAATTCCGCCATGACTTTCTTGACTAGCGCTGGCGCCTGGCGTTCAGCGGCTTCGACGTCAGCGTGCGGCAATTCTTCGACGCCAATTTCAATGAGTAGGGTATCGCTCTCCTTGAACGCATCGTTCGGTGCGAAATCAGCCGGGGGCTCTTCTTGAATTACCGGAAAAGCCGCGTTCATCATGGGATAGCCCATTTCCTCGCGCTGGGCCGCGTAGCCCTTCGCACATGCCTCGGCGATCGCACGACACCGCAACAGAAATCGCGCACGTTCGGTGACAGACAATGCACCGCGCGCATCCAACAGATTGAATAAGTGCGAAAGGCGTAGACAATGATCGTAGGCCGGCATGACGAGCCCGGCTTCGAGTAAACGGTGCCCTTCACCTTCCCAGATGTCGAATACCGTCAGCAGCTTTTCCGCGTCCGACGTCTCAAAGTTGTATTTGCAATATTCCACTTCCGATGTGTGGAAGATGTGGCCATACGTGACACCGCCTGGCCCCCATTCGAGGTCGTAGACTGTGTCGACGCCTTGCAGATACATGCAGATGCGTTCGACACCGTAGGTGAGTTCGCATGCGCGCACGGGTAATTTGAGTCCGCCGCATTCTTGGAAGTAGGTGAATTGCAATACTTCCATGCCATCAAGCCAGGCTTCCCAGCCGAGGCCCCACGCGCCCAATGACGGACTCTGCCAATTGTCCTCTACGAATCGAAAGTCGTGTTGCGTTAGATCAAGGCCAATGGCTTCGAACGATTCCAGGAAAAGTTCCTGCACGTTCGGCGGAGATGGTTTCAGGATTACTTGGTATTGAAAATAATGTTGAAGCCGGTTCGGGTTTTCACCATACCGGCCATCCGCCGGTCGGCTGCTGGGTTCGGCATAGCCCACCCACCACGGTTCCGGGCCAATGACCCGCAGGAAGGTCGCGGGATTGGAGGTACCGGCGCCCACTTCGGTGTGGTAAGGCTGCCACAACAGGCAGCCACGTTCCGACCAGAATCGCTCCAGCGTTTTCAATACATCTTGTACGTACACGTCGTCTAAAACTCGATTGGGATGGCTCAAACAGCGCGAAGAATGAGCACAGAGACAAAACCGGCGAACGCCGCCGAAAGGCCGTTAAGTTTAGCTGTGTAGCGTTTTCGAATTCAATGTTCCGCGACCGTACATAAGGTGGAGGCGCGTGGTAAGATTGCGATACTAACAGGGTTAGGTGGACGTTATGACAACATCAAGGCGATCATTTTTGGGAAAAATTGTAGGCAGCGCGCTAGTAGGCGCGGCGGCTACCTCTCGTTCCGCGCGCGCGCAGAACGGAAGATCCTGCATTGTGGTCGGCGCGGGCATGGCGGGCCTGGGTGCCGCACGAAAACTCACACGAGCGGGTTGGAAGGTCACGGTGATCGAAGCACGAGACCGGATCGGCGGACGCATCTGGACAAATCGAGAGCTAGGTTTCCCGGTAGATATGGGTGCATCATGGATTCATGGTCAAACTCGAAATCCTATTACGGCGTTAGCCGAGGAATTTGGGATTAAAACCTTCGAGACCGTATACGAATCGGTTGCGGCCTACTCGCACGATGGAACCATGCTCGGCTTGCTCGACCTATTGAAAAACGAGGCATCGTACCAGTTGATCAAGCGGAACGCGGTCGGAGAGAATGAATCGTTGCAAGACGGATTCGATCGCGCAGCGGGAAATGATAGCGTAGCAAATGCGGTTTCATGGCGGCTATCGACCGATGCGTTGGATATCGGCGATGACCCGAAACATCTTTCCGCGGCGTTTCTGGATGACGATGAAGAGTTTGATGGATCGGATCTGCTCTTCCCGGCGGGATACGTGCAGATCGTGTATGGCCTGTCAAGCGGGATGGACATCCGCAAAGGCGTTCAAGTCACGCACATTGAATATAGCGACACGGGCGTCGAGGTTGTCGCGGGCGATGAATCGTTCAAAGCCGACGCCGCAGTCGTCACGGTACCGCTGGGTGTATTGCAATCGGGCAGCGTCGCGTTCTCGCCGAAACTTCCGGAGACCAAAACGAAAGCGATGGAAGGCCTCGGCATGGGCCTGCTCAACAAAGTATTTCTAAAGTTCCCCGAACCGTTTTGGGATGATAAACACTCCATCGGCTACATCGGCGATTACGCGAACGACACGCCGCTTGGCCGGTATCCAATTACGTTCAACCTAGCGGCAATGCCGGATAAACGGCCCATCCTGATGGTTTTTGCGCACGGTGATTTCGGCCGTTCGCTGGAAGAACAACCCAACGAAGACACCGTCGGCGAAATTATGGATATCTTTAAGAAGCTGTACGGCAAATCGATACCCGAGCCGGTCGATTCGTTGCATACTGCATGGCATTCCGACCCGCTCAGCCGAGGCGCTTATTCGCATGTGGAACCGGGCGGTTCGAATCGCGACTTTGACGCGATGGGTGCGACCGTGGGCAAACGGCTCTTCTTCGCGGGTGAAGCCACCAACCGCCAGTACCGTGCGACAGTCCACGGCGCCTACCTCTCCGGCCTGCGCGCCGCGAACGCCGTTATCGCATCATGAGTGAACGCCAGATACTTGAGATGGGGATCCGTGCGATGGGCGTGGTGCTATTTTTCCGCGCACTCGATGGAAGCGTCTACTTCATAGTTCCAGCGGCGGCCCAATCTGGCACAAATCTTATACTCCTAGCATTTACAGTCGCACGAATTGTCGTCGCGTTTGCAATGGTGCGGTATGCACCTCGGATCGCGTCACGCGTCGCGGAAACAAGTATTGCCGAAACGGCTCTACCATCCACGAGGCGACGAGCTTGGAACCGATGGCTATTGTACTCGGCGAGTGCGTTCGCAGTTGCGGCAATAGGTATTCGGTCGGTGTTCAATACGGCGAAAACTGTTGTGTTCCAGGTAGGCTTTGACGGTGAACTGCGCGGAGAACTAGCGTTCTCAACCGTGCCGCTCACAATGGAAATACTTTTGCTCTTCGCCATCTTCTATGCCGTAATTCGTCGGCCGGAATGGATCGTTGGAAAGCAAGCCGATGATGTCTAGTTCGAATGAAGACCCAACTAGCACCGATGCGGAAACGATTTTGGCCGCAGCGCTCAAGCTCTTGGGAATCTATATGGCATTCAATGGAATCCTCAACTCCGGCACCTTCATGAGCGCAATGTTGCCCGTAGCGTACATGATTTCGAATCCGAGTCAAATGGACGCAATGCAATGGGGACAGTTCGGAACCTCTTTGCTCGGCACGGTACTCGCGATCGGTTTCGCCATCCTCTTGATTCAGCACGGCGGCAGGGCCGCTCATTGGTTTGCGATACGCCGGGACCGGGAATTGTTTATCGGTGACCCGACGCAGAAATGGTACCGTGGCTCTGCACTGTTTATTGGTGTTTGGATACTTGTAACCCAGTTCTCAGGCGCGCTCTTCTCGCTCGTGTGGGCCGTCGCGCAATTCTTCTCCCCAGAGTCTCTCGGAGGACAGATCGACACAACCAAAATCCTGGCGCTATCCACGATTCATGTCGCCGCTACGCTTGCAGTAGCGTTCAGCCTCATCTTCGGCGCTCGCCCCATCGGCGATTGGTTATACCGCCTCGCGGGTGGCGACCGTGTCCCCGCAAGCGCTTCGAACACGCAGTAAGGAATTTCTCTCTTGAGCCGTACCCGTCGAATTGTTCGCACTTTTGTTCCGCTGGCCATTGCCGCGGGAATCCCGATCAGCATCATCTGGATTATGGGTCCGTTGATCACTAATTCCGCGTCGTTCCAACGCGAATTGGCGATGACGAATCCGCTCGTGGATGCGCCACCGCGCGGGTATGGCAGTGCTGAACCCGTGTTAGTCGGTCTCGAATCTTCTTTGCAAACGCTACACAGCTACGACTTTCCCAATCAGGGGGCCACAGACGACGATGATGCAGTATGGAGCGAGACCGTTCGCAACAATCTCGCGTGGGCCGATGCGAAGAAATACAAGATCTTTCGGATTAGTTTGGGCGACGCCACGGCGAGTGTTACTTCGGAGCCGGAAGAGTGGTCGTGGCTAGTCGACGCTCTAAAAGCCGATCGCGAATTCAGGTTGTTCGTTAAGACGCCTGCGTTTGCGGCGGTCGATCCGGTAAGGAATGTGCTCGACACGTTTCGTTGGGACGGCATCGCCGCCGGTGAATACGCCGCAGACGATAGAGCTGCACTCGCTGCCGACTGCGCGGGGCGCGGCATGGAACTATTTTCTGGGTTCTCGAGTTTTTTCGGTCCGAACAACGAGTTTATGGCCGGATTGACCCGGAATGACAACGGTAATCTTTGGCTTGACGCGCGCGCGGTGACCGGTGAAGCGCCGGGCGCCGTACGGAATCTGCTCTTTCTTCTGACGATGCAATTTCGACCCGATGCAGTATTCACGCATCTATCCCAAGATGAACACGAATACGCATGGACCATGAACACGGTTACGCCGGATGTGCGCAATTGGTACACGTATTTGCGCGGGACGGCGGGCACACGACCCATCGCCAACATCGTATTCGATGCGCCGTACCTAGCGGTCGACTCGGCCTTGATGCATTACCAACGGCACTTCATCGCGACACTTCTTAGCGGCGTAGGCTTGGCGGGTTTTGACGTAAGCGTCACGAAGGGCAAGCCGAATATCGATGCGGACTTCCATGTCATTGTGTCCGAAGATGGTGGACTGAGCGAATCAGCCCAAGAAGTTGTCGCTCGTGATGGACCAGTACTTTGGTTGCCGGTACGCGGAATCGGTAAGAGTAACGGTTATGCGGATGCGTTTGGATTGAGCGCAGAAGGACTAGGCAAGCTCTCGCCTCAAACCGTCGCGCCGGAACGCGTCAAATCGGAGGGCCATTCGGTACGCTGGCAGACGGGAAATCGCCAAGATCGATTCCCATCGTATTCAGAAATACCGCCGACGTTACGTGGTGATGACGGCGGATTCGACGATGCAATTATTATTCGGAAGGACAATAAGGCGATACTCAATGGCGTCGCGTTACACCCTGAGGCAGCGTTCGTCCTATCGAGAACCATCGCGGATATGACCGGACGCCAACCGCTATTGGATGTACCGTTCAACGGTTACGGGGTCGCCGGGACGCGATCGTCTTTCTTTGCGACGAGTGCGGCGAACCTAGAGGTACGGCTGCAAACCGACGAAGGCGCGCCGTTTCCAGAGGGGACGCCGATTCGCATTACCCGGTTCAGTCAATACGGAAACTTGAAAGAGCGAACGCAAGCAAAGTACGAGTCGCCATTTACCGCAGCGATGATGGCGCATGAGTTGATCATCGTGGAAGCGGAGCCGAAGTAGCCTCTGTTAACGCCGCATGTCGATATATCTTCCTCGGCGATACTGAGATCCGCTGCCGCCGTGTCCGCCGACATCGAAAATTACGGCGACGATTAACAGCACGAGACTCCAGCCGTGAAAGCCGCCGTTCTCGTTTATACCGATGACATAGGCGCAGGTCGTGAATGGCATAAAGAAGAAACCGAGTAATGGCCACAGGACGGTGCTCATCGCGTTTCCGAGGTAGCCTGTGAAGAATAGAAAGACTAGCACTAGGCGTGGCACCATCATTGCCGCGGCAATTAGACAACAGGGCATTGTTTCGGTCCTTTCAACTACTGGGACGCCGAGCTCAACTTGCTTGACTCACACAAAGCAATGGTGACAGGCTTGCGGACTGTGGGCAAGGAACCGCCCACTGCGTCACAGGGGGGAAAGTCGACCGCTAGACCTATGATCGAAGCGCAATCACTACGTAAAGTGTTCGGAACGCCGCGCGGCGGGGAAGTTGTCGCGGTGCGCGATGCCACGTTTACCATCAATCCCGGCGAAATATTCGGTTTACTCGGTCCCAATGGGGCGGGCAAAACGACGCTGTTGCGCATGCTCGGAACCATCATCTTGCCATCTTCGGGCACATGTACCGTCGCCGGGGTGCCCACGCATGAACACCCGGAAGAGGCGCGGCGGCACATCGGGTTTCTATCAGGAAACACGCGGCTTTACGGACGGCTGACCGGCCGCGAACTCCTACGCTATTTCGGCCGTCTATACGACATGGCGGATGACGCGATTGCCGCGCGTACGGAAGAACTCACGAGTGTCTTAGCGATGGGCGATTTCGTTGACCGGCGATGCGACACGCTCTCCACAGGACAGACCCAAAAAGTCTCAATCGCGCGGGTGATTCTTCACGACCCGGATGTGCTAATTCTCGATGAACCGACGCTAGGCCTGGATATCATGACAAGTCGCGCAATCCTCGACTTCATCAAAGACGCACGCGATCGCGGGCGGTCGATCGTCTTTTCCACGCACTACATGTCGGAAGCGGAATTGCTCTGCGACCGTATCGCGATGATTCATCAAGGTGCGATCCTCGCGCTGGATACGAAAGAAGCGCTGTACGCCGAGACCGGCACCGATAACTTGAAAGACGCGTTTCTGGCCCTCGTCGACGCGGCGGAAGCGCATGCAACTTAAAATTATCGCGACGATTTTCCGCAAGGAAATGTTGGACATGCTGCGCGACAAGCGGACGCTCGTCGCGATGCTCGGCATTCCAATCGTCCTTTACCCCATGTTGTTCATTGTGGGATCCCAGGCGTTCATGGTGCAGCAAAGCCGCGTCGAGGAGACCGCGTCGATCATCGCCATCGACAACGCGGACACAAACACCGTTCGCGCATGGCTCACCGACGTAGAGATGGTAAGCGTCGTTTCGTCCAGCGATCCTGAAGCCGATCTCATGTCCGGCCAGGTCGACGCGGTATTGGCGATCAATGGCGAAGTGAACGCCACCTTGGCGTCGGGCGGAACGCTGCCGATCGAGATTCGCTACGACGAATCGGAGGGATCTTCGCGTGAGGCGGTCCGTCGCCTCATCGAGGCGCTAAACAATCAATACGACGTCTTGCTCGACGCACGACTGGAAACGGTCGACATCGAAAAATCCTTTGTGGACCCGCTCGATATCACGCGAAAAAATGTCGCGCCGCCGAGCAAAACGACGGGCATGCTGCTCGGCTCATTGTTGCCGCTGATCATGATTGTGATGGTCGGCGTCGGTGCATTTTACCCCGCAATCGATTTGACGGCGGGCGAAAAAGAACGCGGCACGTTCGAGACATTGCTTTCGACACCGACGCGAACCATCGAAATTGTCTACGGCAAATTCCTCGCGGTGTTCGCCCTCGCGCTGCTGACGGGATTGCTCAATCTCATCAGTATGGTGCTCACGCTGTACGTCCAGCTCAATCAGTTACAACAGCAAATGGACTTCATCGTATTACGAATCGACCCGCGCAGCATTGTCGCTTTCGTCCTCGTCATGATTCCGCTCGCGTTCCTCATCTCCGCGATCATGATGTCCGTCGCCGTATTGGCGCGCGGATTCCGCGAAGGGCAAAACATGTTGACGCCCTTCCTGATGGGCCTACTGTTCCCCGCTGGCTTGGCCGCCGTGCCGGACGCGCGCCTGACATCCACCACGCAATTCATCCCCATCGCCAACGTCGCCCTTTTGTTCAAAGACCTCATGACCGACCGCGGCACATTGCAAGATGTCTTCGCGGTCTTGATGAGCACCATCGCTTACGCCCTACTCGCACTCTTGTTGGCGTCGCGCATTTTTCAACGCGAAGAAGTCATCTTATCCGAGGAACGCGGAATCCCGTTTCCATTCCGACGCGGCAATTTCAAACCGCAAAACGTACCCACGCCGGGCATGGTCGCATTCTTGTTTTCGATTTGCATGCTACTATTTTTCTATGGCGGCACGCCTTTGCAAGCCGCGCTCGGCATCCACGGCGTCTACCTCAATCTTTGGCTCATGTTCTTGTTGCCAACGATTCTATTGCTCGTTAGCACACGCGTCCGCCTGACAACTGCGCTGAACATTCGCGCGCCGCGACCGCTCGCCTGGCCTGCCGTGTTCCTAGTGTGCGCAGGCTGGCTCGTCATCGTTCTGCAGCTCGGCGCGTGGCACGATTCGCTATTACCCATGCCCGAAATGATGGTCGAAGAAGTGAACAAGATCATGCAGTTCGATTCCATTTCGATCTGGATACTACTATTCGCCATCGCGATTTCCCCCGCCATCTGCGAAGAATTCCTGTTTCGCGGCGCAATCCTCAGCGGACTCCGCGGCAAAATGCCGGTCTGGATACTCCTGCCGCTCGTCGGCATGCTCTTCGGCGCCGCCCACGTCAGCGTCTACAAATTCCTCGTCACCTCCGCCAGCGGCGTCGTCCTCACCTACCTCGTCTGGCGATCCGGATCCATCTTCACCAGCATGCTCGCCCACGCAGTCATCAACGCAGGACTACTGCTGGTCCAATATGGCGTCACCGACGACCGGTATTTGCCCTCAGAAGTCAGCAAGTTCATTCAGGACACAGTAATCGACCAGGGACAGTTTCCGATCTGGACGTTGGGGTTGGCGACGGGATCGTTGGTAGCGGGCATGATCGTGATGGAAATTACGCATCGTGGGAAGCCAATAACGTACTCGCCGGACTAGGTATGCATTCCCACGGAGGACCGTGGGAACGAGGTCTACCCCCACAATCTCGTTCCCACGCTCCGCGTGGGAATGCATAGATGGCCCTAATACCACTCCATGCAAACGTCAATCAGTCCTGCGTCTCCGGCATAGTTTCTGGCACTTGAGTAACGCCAGTGTTCTGGCTCATCAACGTATCCACGTTTCACCGGGTTATTGTGCACGTATTCGATCTTCTGGCGCATCATTTCATCACTCTGAATGCACTCTGGGTGAACGCCCTCCTGCCAGAATTGAAAATCGCGGTCTTGTTTATGCGCTTTCTTATAGAACGCGAATTGGTCAAGAAGTGTCTTAATGCGTTGTTCTCTCAGATATTCAAGCATCTGATTCGCGGTATACGATTTGAATCGTCCGATATCCCGGCGCAAATCGTCACTTTGCGCGATGAGGTGCATATGGTTTTCGAGAATTACGAACGCATGTATTTTCAAACCGTCGGCTGACAAAAATCGTAACGATTCCAGAAGAATTTCAACCGTTTCAGGGCGTGTGAACACTGGAATCCAATGCAGAACCGTACAAGTCATGAAGTGCGGTTGCGTAACATCTATGAAACGGTAGCGACTACGGCCCATGGGATTACCTCAACACCCCTCGTACCCACGGTCCTCCGTGGGTACGCACAGACTTCGAACTTCGTTTTCTATACTTCGACACTCTGGTCTTCTTTCCAAGGCAATACGTGAAACATCTTATGGAATCTCAACTCGATCGTCTCAACAGAAGTCTTTGCGTATAGATCGACCACGAATCTATCTACTCCACTGAAGAAAGCCCCAATCAATCCCTCGACTCTCACCATCACGAGATCAGTAGATTTTTGGGGGTTATAAATAATGTCAGGTCCGCTGCCCCCGTAATATGAAATCATGCGGACTTTGCCAGTTCTACTTAGATCGGACTCGGCGGTGTAACTATGTAATAACCCGCATCTAGCAGCAAACCATTCTATTCCACTGACTTCTTCTTGAGAATTGAACTTGAGATATCTGTCACACCAACCGGCATAGTCCGTTCGTGTAGATTTCGTCCGCTGATGTGGCAGCCCAAGCGTCGCAAAGTTATCAATGGCAGCATACATTAACTGCAATGCGGCTCTCTGTGCATCGTTATCCATGCAGAGCCGAATAGGGTCTTTTATTCCACGATAGATGACATTTACAACAGGATCACGACTAAATTCCATTAGGATATCGCTCCAACAAATCACCCCTCGTTCCCACGGTCCTCCGTGGGAATGCATAGTGTCGCAAAAAGGGTCGTATGCTTTCCCACGCGGAGCGTGGGAACGAGTTCAATCGTAGCACGCAATCTTGCCCAGACTCAGTTGGAGCCGGGCGAACATGCTCAGATTTAGTTTAGCCATTCACCAATACATTCGCTGGCTGTATTGGTGCTTTCACATGTTCCCATTCGCGTTGTAAAATCTCTCTCGAAAGCGAAACAACTTCCTTGTGCAATTCGGGGAACTCATCTCGACTCCCCTTCTCATAATTGATTTCTTCGACCATCTTTCGAATGCATTTTTCCAGACTCCTATGAATCTCGCTACCCGCGTCCAGTGTAAGCACAATCTTATGTTCAAGGAGCGTCAGGAGCAGATACTCTTTGTCGGTTCGTTCTTCGAATCCGGCAACGTAGTAATGCAGTGCACTGCTAGTGAGTTCTGCCAGTAAATCACGCAAGTCGTTCACCCATGCTTGACTTATTGGCGCAATCACTTGTTTGCTGGATGTCTCTATCGAGAAACGAATCTGTTCATGAGCGAGAGCAGCTGACGCTTGAATTTGACGCTTTGCGATAGGGCCGATGAACACCGCAAGTATTGCTACCACGAGTGATAAAACTGAAGTATTCATCAATGTCTCCGTCTATTCGTTCTCGGCTCTGCTCAAGTTTAGGAATTCAGCGACATAGTAAGGTTCTCTTGTAACATCAGGTAGTTTCGAGAGTTAGCCAACCTCTGACTATGTTTTTCCAGTGGCCCAAGGAAAAGATACACCAATACGCGATCGTGAGACTAGGTAAGCTAGGTACATAGGGGTTGGTTTGGGCGGTTTGTTGGGTGTTGGCGGGGGTGAACATCTTCCTGCCCCACTCCTCCCGGACTTTCTACGAAAGTTCTAGAGGGGGAAACCTGTACCGCAGTACAGATTTCATAAACGCAACGGCCGACGCATTCGCTACGCGGCTTGCTGGAAAGGCGCGGAGGCGCAATGAGTACCTGAATCCGCCGACCGCAGGTCCTTTGCGTTTCTCAACCGCGTTTTGTATGCAAGGGATATCTTGAAAAGTGCGTGATCTCAGTTTTCGTAGCGATGTGTTAATCAAATACCCTTTGTTTCCCAGCTTGGGTTCACATAGGAGGAGTAAGCGCATTGCAACGCATCCTTCCAGAGGGTGGAGCGGTTTATGCACCGTCAAAGGGCGCTCGGTGTGCCCGGGTAGATTCCTCGGCTTCGCTCGGAATGACAGAATAGGTTTGCCACAGAGAAGCGCGTCAATCAAAGGCAGACAACTCCTAGCGTTTCTCGGTGTGCTCTGTGAGCTCTGTGGCCCGTTTCTTACCGTCGGGTTGGCCTTGATTTCCATCACGGTATCTCGGAATGCGGTCTGGATTTTGGAGCGAATCGCGCGGCTTCACCCCCTCCTCAGTTCTCCCCCTTTGAGTGGGAGGAAGACAAGCGAGATTCTATTTCTCGGGATCGCTTTTCTTGAACCACTCAACAATCAGCCCCAGCACTTCCTCATCGAGCGGGTCGTTCATGATTTTGGGGTAGTGGAAGATGTTGGGTGCGCCGGGGTCTCGGCGGAGGATGTGGGTTAAGTCGGGGATGATGTGGGATTCGGTCTTGGCTTGGATGAGGGATTCGATGGTGGCGACGTCGACGGGATCGCATTGGATGTCTTTTTCGCCGGCGATGATTAGGGTGGGGCATTGGACGTTGGCGTAGATGGCTGGCGGGTCGAGTTTCATGAGGCCGCGTAGGGAGTCGGCGGGGATTTTTCGGAATAGGAAGCGGAACGTTGGCGCGTTGTTGGTCTTGAGTTTTTTGATGAGGCGTTCTTGTCCCGCGATGGCGCCACCGCCGAGTCGGAAGATGGCGCGCGTGGTGATGCCAGAGACGCCCGTGAGTTCTTTTGATGCTTGGTCCATGTGTTCGGCCTGGTTGATGAGGATTTGCTCAAGCGGTTGTACGAACGGCGCGAGCAGGATGATGCCCATCAACTCGGGATACCGTGGTGCGAGTTCGGCGGAGATGATGGTGCCTTCGCTGTGGCCGAGTAACACGACACGATCCGCGCTAACCTGCTGGCCGCCTAACAAAAAATCGATGCATGCGCTGGCGTCTTCGACGAAGCCCTGATGACTCGTGCGATAGTAGTCGCCCGTGCTTTCGGCGCAGCCGCGCTTATCATATCGGAGGCTGCCGACGCCGTTCTCGGCGAGCCGGTGCGCGATCGTGTTAAACACGTTGAGCTTTTGAACCGGGATGTTCTCGTCACGATCGACCGGGCCGCTGCCATGAATCATGAGGCAGACCGGGTAGTCGTCGCCGGATGTCGGTAGCGTGAGCGTCCCCGCGAGCGTTGCGCCCTTCGCAGGGATTTGGACTTCGCGTTCGATCATGGTTTGCTTCTGTGATTCATCAAGGGATTGCTCATCGATTGCAATTGCTAGCGAGCTGCTCCAGCACGCTAACAACAATACCGCCTGAAGGCGGAACTCCCAACCTTTTAAGCGTTTGAATGGCGCGAAGAAGTCATCCGTAATCATCCCGCGGCTTCAATGAACTCGGCCAGCGCACGAACATTTCGCACGAACGTGGCACAGTCGATGATTTCCGTTGTCGGGTCGTCGTCGCCGTGGTATTTGAGTTTGCCTTGTTCGACCCATGCGCCGCGATCATCGAGCGCGATGATCGCCTCTTGCGCGCGTTTCCGGAGTGCGTCGGACATTTTTGAGGGCTTAGGCCCAGCATGTTTGACCGGGACCACGGCGGCTTTGGCTCGTCTCACGTCATTCAGGATTTGGATGAGCCCATGGTTTGCTTTGAAGCTGTAGTGCGTGGGCATGTCGGAGTCGTCGTAGGTCAGTTGATAGTCTATCGTGAAATAGAGCGGCGTGTTGGTGTGGAGTTCGTAGAAGCGCGCGAGCTGTCCGTCGGGCAATTCTGATCGCATCAAATATTTCGACGCGCGACCCACCGCTTCGATATATTTCGTATCGCCGGTGCGTAGATACACGTCGATCAGCGTACGCATAATACCTTGCGACTCGCCGCCGGTGACCGATGGCGGTTCGAATTTGCGCGCCCAAGCCGGTTCCATATCGGCATTGTATTGTTGCGCCCAGGCCGGTTGCGGTTCGGGCATTTGCGCGAGGAGTATAAAGTCTCCTGCTTTAATGGCGGCGGCGCGGTAGCGGTTGTCGTCGTAGTGTTCGGCGGCATCGAAAAGGAGCTTAATGGTGTCCGATATCGTGTTGTCGTTGAAGGTGTAATAGCTGCGGTAATCGACGTTGGGGTGTGCGCGCGACCAACTCTCCGGGTATCGCGCTTTCTTGACCGGGAACGCTTCGGGGTCTGGCGGCGCGGAGAAACGTTGTGGCCAGGCGCCGTTGGGGTATTGCACATCGAGTAGCGTGTTCAACGCGGTGAGTGCGGCTTCGTGTATCGCTTCGTCCTTGAACTCAAGTACGCGATCGAGGTGCATGAGAAATTGTGTCGCGGATTGCGTGTTGTTGTCATCGAGCGTGGAGACATTGAATTGTTTCTCCGCCTCCGGCTCGGTGCGATACGCAACCTTCGCCCGACGATCGTCGAAGCGGATGCGGTAGTCCCATCCGCCAGAACGCAACTGGCCGCGGACCAACGCCATGCCAGCATCCCGCGCAGCGT
The DNA here is from genome assembly GCA_029262095.1 of Candidatus Hydrogenedentota bacterium. GTDB lineage: Bacteria > Hydrogenedentota > Hydrogenedentia > Hydrogenedentales > SLHB01 > JAJDAB01. The sequence goes on along the minus strand of JAJDAB010000319.1, from coordinate 11,877 downwards.
CCAGAATTTTCGTATCTCCGGTGCGGTGATACGCGTAGAGCAATGCCTGCCCGACGCTGGGCGTCCCCGGTGGTTGCACCCAGATTGTCTGGTCGTCCGCTTTGCCCTCGCCTTCGCGTTTGGCAAGGTCCGCGCTGTAGCGCCAGAGATAGCCGCCGTCGGTGGAAACTTCATCGTAGAAGAAGTCAATCGCTTGGCTGAGCGCTTGGGTGGCTTGTTCTGACGTGATCTCGTCTTGCGCGATCGCTGGAATTGTTCCAACGCATATTGCGACGATCAGTGCGCTGATGTATACGCCTAGTTTGTCGTGGGCGCTCACCCGCTCCTTGGTCCTCCCCCTTCGAGGGGGAGGAAGTTTTCTTGTCTTCATTTCATTTAAAGTCGTCACACTGGAAACTCCTTGAGTGCGGATTCGAAACGGCTTAACGTTTCGTCCGCGATAGATTTATCCACAAGCAAGAATGGTTTGAATTGCAGCATTGACAGATCAAAACCCGAGAACATGGCCCAGATGCCGTTGTCGTAGAGCGCTTTTGGATGGAACGTTCATTATGGCTATTGTTCACGCAAGCAGTTGGTACCGTGGTAACGTCTATTAGTACGGGAATTGCAGTTAGGCTGGCGACTTGTTCAGCACTGACTGGATAATCGAGAGGCGTCCTTCGGCGAGGTTGTTGACCATATTGGCGATTTTTACGGGGGCCATTTCATCAATCACGAGGTGAATACCGAGGTTGGGTGGTGCGCCTTCGGCGGCCTTGGTCTGCATCGCACGAAACCAATCCACAGACTTTTGTGTTAGATCTGTCCACTCGCTTACTTGGAACCCGGCCTCGATAAATGTCGACCGCATCGATTCGGCGGTGACGAGAAAGCTGGTGTCGCCAGTGTCCGACCACGGCGTGGGATATTGGACAGCTTCATCGCCCGCGCGGAAAATTTCATAAATCGCAAGTTTACCGCCCGGCTTTATGACTCGGTGCAGTTCGCGGGCAAGGCGGTCTTTCGCCTCGATGTTCATTTGGACGTGTTCAATCCAGACGCAGTCGAATGTGTCCGCGTCAAACGGCATCGCTAGGGCGTCGCCACATTCGAATTCGATTGCATCGTACAAGCCGACCAAGCTCGACAGCTCTTCGGCGAGAGCGACGAAGCTCGGCGTGAGATCGAGTCCGGTTACGTGACATCCGTAGGTGGACGCGAGATAGCGAGCCGTGCCTCCTGGTCCCGAACCGACGTCGAGCACGCGCCAATCTGATTGAAACCCGACACGTTCGGCCAGCTCGACCGTCGCGGCGCGTCCACGAATATGAAAGCTATCCGCGCCAGCGAGGTTTTCGACGGTCAAGTTATCGAGCGCGCCGTATTCACGTTCAAGCGCGTTGAACACACGTTCTTTAAGGCCGTCAATCGAGTAGTGTTGGGCGACTTGGTTACGCGAGTCGTTCATGCGCAGATAGTACCATCGGCAAGTCTCTGGGCAAAAAGTACATCAATCCTTTAGGGGCTACTTCGATTGGCTAGGCGCCGTGCGTCCCCAACCATGAGTCTTAACGAATTCATTGATTCGATGTATCGATTCGTTGGGGTCCTTAGGTTGAAACAGCACAGCGTGCATTCCCGCTGATTCTGCGGACGCGCAATTCTCTTTCAAGTCGTCGATTAGCACGTGATGTTCTCTCGGTGCGTTCGTTGCATTCGCAATCAATTCAAAGAAACCTGGATCCGCTTTTTGTTTCCCCATTTCGTAGGACAAGAAACACGTATTGATTTCGGTCAAATCGCGCAATTCGGCGTGGCTATCGAGTAATGGTATCCAATGTCCGGGGTTGGTGTTCGAGCAAATCGAGACGGTTAGACCGCTCTCGCTCAATTGGTTCCAGCACGCGACAGCGTCGGCATTCAACTCATCTGAGAAAATGGACTGCCATATCGCCCCAAAGTCGGATGAAGAAATCGCGATGTCAAAATGTTGACTAATTTCATTGTGGAGCTCATCGAGATCTTTCGACCCGCGATCAAGCTCGACGTTTGGCGAATTCGGTTCGCCGTTCCCGAATATGAAACCGTGAAGTTCATTCTGAATCGTCGACGAACGCCGATTCTCAGGCACATACTCGGCGAGGCGCTGACTGACGATTCGGTGATCGAAGTCAATCAATACGTTTCCGAGGTCGAAAAGGACGTTGTACATCTCGTAAGCAGGCCTAATATGGGTTCTCAAGGAAACTGCGGGGATTGGACGAATGATACCGGTTACAGCTCATTCGCCAAAATCTGGTCGAGTGTTTGGCGTTTTCGAATGAGCTTGGGCGCACCGTCATTCTGAATCATGACCTCGGCGCATTCAGGGAACGAGTTATAGTTCTTGGCGGACATGGCGGAGGCGTACGCGCCGGCGCCGCCGATGACGAGAGTGTCACCAATGTGGGTGACGGGGAGTTCACGCGGGGCGAGGGCTTCGGAATTACCTGCTTCGGGCGTGAGCAAATCGCCGCTTTCGCAGCAGTGACCGACGATGAGGTAGTTCCGCATTCCATCGCGATCGCCATCTCCGACCAGAACCATCGGATGCTGTGCGCCATACATGCTCGGTCGCAGCAACTCGGTCATTCCGGAATCGACTTTGATGAAGTGGTAGCCGCTCTCGCCGGTATCGATGATGTCCATGACGTCACACAACAGCGCACCCGCGTTAGCGACGAGGTACGTGCCGGGTTCGACTTCGAGGTGAAGTTCGCGACCGTGTTCTTTCGCGAACTGCTCGAAGTCTTTTACGACCGGCGCGCCGATCGCGTTTAGATCGGTCGTTTGTTCGCCCGGCATGCGGCCAACTTTATAGCCGCCGCCTAGGCTCAACCGGTTGACGTCGGGCAATTTCGCCGCAATCGCCAATGACATTCTCGCGCAGCGGTCCCATACCGCCGGGTCGCCTCCGGAACCGACGTGGGTATGCATACGCGTCAACATGAGGTTGTGTTTCCGTTGAAGCTCCAGAACGCTTGGCAAGTGCTCATGCCAGATGCCGAAGGCGGATGACGGGCCGCCGACGTTGGTGCGGTTGTTGTGTCCTGAACCGAGTCCGGGATTAATGCGTACCGTGACTTCCGTACCGGGGAAGAGCTGACCGTACAGGTCGAGTTGGCTCAGGGAACACGCGGTATACCACACGCCTTGGTCGACGAGTTCCTTCAAGTTGGCCGGCGCTTGTTGCGCGGTGAGTTGAATGCGATCGGGCGCTATACCCGCCCGGATAGCGCGTTCGACTTCGTAGCCGCTGCTCGCATCAATGTGGAGGCCTTTGTCCGCGAGGAGGCGGACAATTGCGGCGGTCGGCAATGCTTTCATCGCATACCGCGCGGTAAGGCCAAACGCGTTGGGAAACGCGAGCACTTGGTCCGCAGCGGCTTCGAGGGTTTTCTGATCGTATACGTAGACCGGTGTTCCGAATTCCTTGCGGAGCGCATGGACTTGGTCTTCGGTCATAAAGAATGCGGTATTCATTTAAGGAAAATTCTTTCTGTTCGTATGTTTAGGAGAGCGGATTGCTCGGTGTTCTGGTTTCCCGCCTTCGCGGGAATGACGATTTTGTGGAACGCGGATTAACTCCAACGATCAAGTTTCAAAGATTCTTTTGTAATACCTTGTTCCATTGCCCACTCGAAGTTCACCAACATATTTCGGACGGCTCGCCTAACACCAACGGTAATTCCAATCGCGAAGATCAGCCCGAGGACCACTCCACTTCCGACGACAAACCATTGGACCGATGTAAATGGTTGTAGACCGGTAGACGCTGCCATGATGAAGACCGGGGCCATGACCATACCAAACCCAAGTGCGAGAATTAGGCCAACGCCTGCGGAAATTTGGACAAATCTCCGTCGTTCATTGTCGGTCGCGTGCGCCAGAATCTCGCGCACCTGGTCGGAGTGAATCGGATTCCAGGTCCAAAAGTCCACAATTGCCCCCCTTTTCAACGAAAGATTACGCGATCAGAAACGTTGGGACAAGCCGCGCCCGAGTGAACCAGAAATTATGCGCACTTTGGGCAGACGCTTTGCAGGAATGCCGAGGGTTGGGCACCGACTGCTACGTTACTTCGAACGAAACGAAGAACTGATGGCGCGTCCACGCCCCGAACCAACTCGGCAAGTTTTTGATCAGGTCATCGTCGCTCATGCCACCCGCTAACGCTGCGTGCTCGATGGCTTCGGCGATTGTCCGGCCGTCCTGCAACGCGACCAGTAGTTCATACTGCGGGCGCGAAAGCTCGTGGCGACGGACGATGTACTCCCGGCGGCTGAGGGCGACATACGAATCCTCCGGGGAAGGTGGATCCACTTTCGTGTCGTTATCGGCCAGCCGTATTGCCGTGAAATAGCCGTTCACTGGAAACTGAGTTTTCATGAGCCGAAGACATGGGGCCGTTTGCAATCGTATCGCACCCCACTGCTCTGGCGTCACATCCAGCAACTGTTCCGCATTCAACGTGGTAATTTTTTCGATACCCGGGCCGTCAAAGACATCGGCGATGTTCCACTCTAGGTTTGCGAGATCGATGAGGAAGTCGGGCCAACTTGGATGCAGGTCTTCGCCATCTGCAGTGGCTTCATCGTTGCTGGGTCGTGTTTCGTGAAGAAACTGTGCAAATTTATCGGCGAGCCGCGCGAGCGTGTACGATCGTGACGGATACTGTTGAAGATAACCGAACGCGAACCCGTTGAAGAGTTCTTCGCCTAGCGTTTGCTTCAGAACAGGAAACGATTCACCCAGGCATTCGATTAAACGCGCGAAGTACGCTTGCGCATAGATGGACAATCGTTCTTGTGCCGATAACTTTTCGGATCGGGTGACCATGGACTCCAATTCGTTGCGCGAGAGCGGGGCAATCGCTATCGCTTCTTCCGATTCAGCACCCACGCTGATCCCGTCCGGGTGTGTGACGACCGCCTGGAACCAGCGTTGCAAATCAGAGAGTCCGAGGTCCGACATGCGTCACCTATTCCACATCAGCCGAAACAAAATGGAGTGGATGCGGCACGGACTGCGCGCCCTGCTGAACGTCTAAGTCGCCTGGGGCGTCGCCCGTTTCGGCTCGGAGCAAATGGTCGCCAACGAATTGTTTCGCTTTCAACACTTCATTGTGTACGACGGGAAACGCGGGGATATTCGCATCCCATTCAAGCATCGTCGATACGCCGCCGGTGAGTTCGTGGGCGATGCGGTACAAATCCCAAACCGGATCGATGACGTGGTTGTCGTGCGTATCTATGATGTGAGTGCGGTAATTCGAGTGGCCCGCGAGATGGAATTGCACAATGCGCTCGTGTGGAAGCGACCGAATAAATGTTTCAGGGTCCATGTCGTGATTGAAGCTGGACACGTACACGTTATTGACATCAAGTAATAGACCACAGTCCGCGTCTTCGGCCAGCCGTGTCACGAATTCCCATTCATTCATTGTCGAGCCTTGAAATTGCACGTATGAACTGGGGTTTTCCAATACAAACGGACGTTCCAAAACGTCCTGGACAATGCGTACACGCTCCACGACATGGCGAAGGGTCTGCTCTGTGAAGGGTACCGGCAACAAGTCATGCGTATTGCGGGCCGCGATTCCGGTCCAACAGATGTGATCGGATATCCAAGCGGGCTTGATGTCTTTTGCGAGCGCTTTTAGACCATTCAGGTATTCACGATCCAGCGGGTCGGACGATCCGATTGACAGCGAAACCCCGTGCATCACGAGGGGATAACGTTCGGCAATCTGATCCAGGATATAGCGCGGACGACCTTGCGAGTCCATGTAGTTCTCGCTGATCACCTCGAACCAATCAACTGCTGGCCAGTGTTCGAGAATGTAATCGTAGTGCGGAGATCGCAGGCCGACCCCGAGTCCGAGGTCTGCATGCCCAAGCCTGGGAGTTGTCATACGAATTCTGCCCGGTTGAGTTGCGGTAATGCTAAACTTGGTGAATCGCCCGGGGCGGAAAAGCCCCGGGCGATGAGCATATCGTTCTACCGAAATGCCCTATTTCTTCGGTGCTTTTCCAAATTCTTTACCCATGTCTTTCATGAGGTGTTCGAATTGTTTCCGCGCAAGAGCCCACGAATCTTTGCTCAATGGAACCGCACAATGCCCTTGTTCTTTGCACGCATTCTGTCCCGGATAACCACCGCAACCGCCGCGGCCTTTGCAATCGTTCATGCCGTGGCAGGAGTGGGCTTCAACGGTCGTGCACGAAGCTTGACCGGCACACGCGTGGTCGCCCTTGCCTTTGCCGCCACAGGAATTGAGTCCCCGGCACACATTGGGATCTTCTAATAGTTGCGCGGGGTCGACTGGAAACACGTCGCCAGCTTTCGCGTCTTGCCCCATCGCCACACGTGATCCCGCGATCATGCCGCCGACGGCCACAGTCGCTAGCTTCGAAAAATCGCGCCTGGATACATGTTGTTCTGCCATTTCGCTTCCTCCAAGTTTCCAAATAGTTCGCTGCGGACTTGCTTGCGCCAAGCTACATCACTACTCGCTGCGATGTAGCGGTTTCTTGCTTAGTCTATTCAGTTCGGTATAGGACTCATGTCGAAACAATTTGCCGGTGATCTGCTATGCTCCAATCGGTCATCTCGCGATCCATTTAAATTCTCCAAAGGTCTTCGATTTCGTGGCATTAGATATTGCGATAGTCACATGCGATTGTTACGAGCAGCCCGCCGAACTCGCTTGGTACAACCTGCAGGTTCTCTTGGAAGACGAATACGTCGCCGATGCGTTGACTCGGCAAGGATTGAACGCTCAGCGCGTCTCGTGGTCGAATTCGGAGTTCGATTGGGCCGCGTGCGGCGGATTGGTCATACGATCAACGTGGGATTACGGCGATCGAAAAGCGGAATTCGATCAGTGGCTCGCGGATCGCAGACCACAACTTTGCATGTTCAACAGTTACGATACGATTCGCTGGAATCTCGACAAATGCTATCTCCTGGACCTGGAGCGTCGAGGCGTTCGGACGGTGGACACGATACTGCTCCCAAGAGGAGAACGCGTGAGCCTTCGCGATTTGATGGCCGCTCACGAGTGGGACGAAGCCGTTCTTAAACCGGCGATCTCGGCGGGTGCGCGGCATACGTATCGCATCGATCAACGCAATCCAGCCAAAATCGAAGACCTGTTCAGCGGATTAATCGGGGCGGAAGATTTCCTCCTACAACCGTTTCAAACCTCGGTTTCCGAGGCCGGCGAGCTATCGTTGATGGTCATGGGTGGCCAATACACCCATGCGGTCGTGAAGCGGGCCCAGCCCGGCGATTTCCGTGTGCAGGATGAATTTGGCGGGACGGTCGTTCCGTATATGGCGAATCCCGAGGAGATCGCGTTCGCAGAGGCGGCTGTTGCGGCATGCGATCCGCAACCCGTGTATGCGCGTGTGGATGTTGTTCGCAACAACGAGAGTGAACTTGCCATTATGGAACTAGAATTGGTGGAACCTGAGTTGTTCTTCCGATTTAATCGGGCGGCTGCGATACTATTGGCCGAATCGATTGTCCAAGAACTCTAGGTGACGGTACGAGGCATGGCGAAAACAAAATCAGAGTTTGTATGCCAATCCTGCGGTTCGGTCCACGCCCGCTGGTCGGGGAAATGCGACGGCTGCGGGGAATGGAACACCGTGGTCGAAGAATCGATCACGCCGGTTGAACCGTCAGGTCGCAACACGCTCCGGACGAACGGCGCCCCCTCCCCCATCACTGCTGTCAACCATGAAGATGTTGTGCGACTGCCGACAGGGATTCTGGAGTGCGACCGCGTATTGGGCGGAGGAATTGTCCCGGGATCGCTAACCCTGATTGGCGGGGACCCGGGCATCGGCAAATCGACGTTGATGCTGCAGGCGAGTCATTACCTTGCGCAGAACGCGGCACCGGTTCTGTATGTCTCCGGCGAAGAATCGTTTGGCCAAACGCGTTTGCGTGCGCAACGGCTCGGCACATTGTCCGACAATCTGCTCCTTCTTACGGAAACCAATTCCGATGCCATCCGAAAGGCGGTCACGAATGGCGACTATAGCCTCGTGATCATCGATTCGATCCAGAGTGTATACACGCCGCGCGTGGGTTCAGCGCCGGGCAGCGTCGCGCAAGTGCGGGAAGCAGCCAACGAATTCCTGACATTGGCAAAGGGCGAAGGAACGCCGATCTTCCTGGTCGGCCACGTGACGAAGGACGGGGCGATTGCGGGACCACGCGTACTCGAGCACTTGGTCGATACCGTGTTGTATTTCGAAGGGGAAGACAAACAGGCGTTACGCATCTTGCGCGCTGTGAAAAACCGTTTCGGATCGACAAACGAAATCGGCGTATTCGAGATGACGGAGGGTGGGCTAAATGAAGTGCCCGATCCCAGCGCATTGTTCCTGAATGAGCGCCCAAAAGGCGTCAGTGGATCGGTAGTCTTCCCAAGCATCGAGGGGACCCGGCCCGTACTGGTCGAAGTGCAGGCACTGGTGGGTGAGCCCACGGCGGGTTCGCCACGCCGGACGGTTTCGGGTGTCAACCCCAATCGTGTATCGCTCATTCTCGCGGTGTTAGAGAAGCATGGCGGCTATGCCTTCGCGGATCGGGATGTGTTCGTGAATGTGGCGGGCGGGGTGCGACTGGAAGAGCCCGCGGCTGACTTGGCGATTGCCATTGCCCTTGTTTCCAGCCTCCGCGATGCCCCGGTATTGAGCACGCTCACAGCATTTGGCGAGGCCGGATTGACGGGTGAAGTCCGGGGCGTGGGATCGGCGCGCCAACGCGTAACCGAAGCCTCGAAGTTTGGGTTCACAACCTGTATTCTACCGAAGAGCAGTGCGGCGGACGCAAGGGATTCCGCCGTGACGTTGCTCCCGGCTTCGGGAATTGAACAAGCAATTGATGCCGCAATGGAGCTTTAATGGCCAAGAGCCCGCGTAAACCGCCAACAAAATGGTCGATGAAAGATGCCATCGTGATGGTGTCGCCCGGTACTGCACTACGCGAGGCCATCTCGCTGATTATCCAGAGCCGGCTCGGGGCGTTGATTTGCATTGGCCCGCCCAAGCGGCTCTCGCAGTTTTCCGAACAAGGTGTCGAAATCGACGCGCCGTTGACTCCGCAATTACTCTATGAGCTTGCGAAGATGGATGGCGCGATTGTGTTGAGTACCGATTGCACGCGCATCATGTACGCGAACCGCTTTCTGGTCGCAGACTCGTCCATTCCTTCGAACGAGACCGGTACGCGTCATCGCGCGGCAGAACGTACGGCACGCAAAGCGAAGTGCATTGTCATTGCGGTTTCAGAACGGCGGTCGAGCGTTACGTTATACGTCAACGACAAGCGCCATGTTATGGATAGCATTTCGACGTTGCTGAATAAGGCGTCTCAGGCCATTCAGACACTCGAGAAGTACATCTCCGTTCTCGATACGGCAATAACGGACTTAAGCACCCGCGAATTCGAAGATATGGTGACGATTTTCGACGTGTGCAAGGTGGTTCAACGCTACGAAATGGTGGTGCGAATTGGAAAAGAAATTGAACCGTTTGTGTTGGAGTTGGGGGACGAAGGCCGACTCATAAATATGCAGCTCCAAGAACTGCTTAACCCGATCGAAGAGGCAAAACTCGTAGTTCGGGACTACTACCAAGCGCGAAGCGGTGTCGATTATGACGGTGCGCTCGCCCGATTGAGCGAATTGTCTCAGACCGATTTGCTCGACCTCAGCCACATTAGTTCAGCGCTGGGATACGGCACAAATCTCAAGAGTATTGATACCTATTTGTCTTCGCGTGGATACCGTATTCTGGCGCAGACCCGTCGGCTTACGCCGCCAATTATCGAAGGTCTCGTAGACAAATTTGGGACGTTGCAGCAGATCATGCGAGCCCCGAAAGAGGAATTGGTTGAGTTGGAGGGCGTGGGTGAGGTTCTGGCCGAACGCGTACGCTTGAGTCTCAACAGCCTACGGAATCAGCTCGCGCTCGACCGGAGTCGACGATGACCGGCGGGCCCGGCGCGCGTTTCCTTTCCGACTGCGAAGTGTTGGCGAATGATGAAGTAGCGCCGGAACAGTGGCGAATGCGTTTGCGCGCACCGTCAATCGCTGCGGAAGCCAAGCCAGGCCAATTTTGTATGATGCTGACGAATCCAACGCAGTACCCGTTCTTGCGCCGGCCGATGTGTTTCGAACAGATTTTCGATCAGGAAGTAACCATCCTTTACAAGGTTGAAGGTGAAGGCACGGCGCTCATGGCGGGCACACCACCGGGACAACGCATTCAGGTACAAGGGCCGCTAGGAATCGGATTCGATACCGACGACGATGCATTCGCCCGGCACATTATCGTGGCTGGCGGAATTGGCGTCGCGTCGTTCCCATCTTTAGCGAAAGCACTAACCGCGCGCGGTGTAATTCCCGAAGTAATCATTGCCGCTCGGCATGCGCATCTAATTCTTTGCGAAGACTTTTTCCGCGAATTGGGTTGTGAAGTGCATGTGGCGACGGACGATGGCTCATTGGGCGAACAGGCGTTCGCGTGTGATGTGTTGACACGATTGAAACCGGATTCCGACACGAGAGTCTACGCGTGCGGCCCGATGATCATGATGAAAACGACATCCGACGCGGCGATTGCAGCGGGCGCAAACTGCGTGGTATCGCTTGAAGCGCAGATGGCGTGTGGCGATGGCGCCTGTTTGGGCTGTGTCGTGGAATCGACCGAAGAAGCGGAGGGTGAAGCGATGGTCCGCGTGTGCGTGGATGGACCGGTATTCGATACGACACGAATCGATTGGGCCGCGCACAATCTTGCCTATGCCCCGTGACGCGACGGATACGGACGACATGAATCTGGCAGTGAATATGGGCGGATTGCCCATGAAAAATCCGGTTACAGTGGCCTCCGGCACCTTCGGCTACGGCCAGGAATACAACCAATACTTCGACATCACCCGGCTCGGCGCGGTGACGACAAAGAGCCTTTCTCTCAAAGTACGCGCAGGGAATAAACCGCCGCGCCTCGTGGAAACGCCCGCAGGATTGCTGAACGCGATCGGTCTGCAAAACGTTGGAATCGAGACCTACCTCTCTGAGAAAGCACCTTTTCTGCGCAAACAGGGCGCGACCATCATCGGCAATATTTACGGTCACTCGCCGGATGAGTACGTTGAATTGGCAAGTCGGTTAGAACAGGAATCAGCGGCGGATGCGATTGAGGCTAATTTATCGTGTCCAAATGTACATGATGCGAAGACGGCGTCGGGCGCGGTATTGGTTTCGCAGGATCCAGATGCAATTATCGAGTACACCAAAGCGATTCGTTCAGCGACAACGTTACCGTTGTTCATCAAACTTTCCCCAAACGTCGCGGACATTCAGGAGCCGGCATTGGCGGTGCAGGAAGGCGGTGCGGATGGCGTCTGCCTCATCAACACGCTGCTCGGCATGTCGATAAACCCCAAGACGCGCAGGCCTCGATTGTCGAATATCGTCGGCGGGCTGAGCGGGCCCGCGATTCGCCCCGTGGCTGTGAAGATGGTCTGGGACGCAGCACGCGTGCTGAGTATTCCGATTATCGGCACAGGCGGAATTTGCACAGCGAACGACGCCATTGAGTTCTTGCTGGCCGGGGCCACAGCCGTTTCAGTCGGCTCAATGACGTTTCGGCAACCGGATGCTCCGATGCAAGTACTCGACGGAATTAAAACCTATTTGAAACAACACAGAATTGAACGCGTCGAGGAACTCATCGGCGCGATGGAGGTCTAACGGTGGCGACCGGCCTAATCGTCCCGCTCGATGTCGACACCATTGCTGCCGCGCAGGATGCGGTCCAACGGTGCGGCCCG
>JAJDAB010000318.1 GCA_029262095.1 Candidatus Hydrogenedentota bacterium | reverse complement strand
GGTCAATACGTTCTTGAATCCAGCGGCTTCCATCACTGCACGGACCGGGCCGCCAGCGATAATACCGGTACCCAAAGACGCTGGCTTGATAAGCACACTTGCCGCATCCGCGCGACCAATCACATCATGAGGAACGGTCGTATTTACGATCGGCACTTTGACCATGTCGCGGCGCGCGCGGTCGATCGCCTTGCGAATCGCTTCGGGCACTTCTCGGGCTTTTCCGGTGGCGGCACCGACGCGGCCATTTCCATCACCCACGACGACGATCGCGCTAAACCGAAAATTGCGGCCGCCTTTTACGACTTTCGACACGCGATAGATTTTCACGACATGTTCGATAAACGAACGGTCGTCACCTCCGCGCGAGTTGCGGTCACCTCTGGGTTCCCGCCGTTGTGGGGCGTCGCTCACGATGCTAGTACCTCCGATATTCTTTTACGCAGTATGCGAGACATCAAAATTCTAGGCCACCTTCGCGCGCGGCATCCGCCAAGGCTTTTACACGACCATGATAAAGCCGACCACGGCGATCAAATCGCACGCGAGTAATGGATGCGTCTTTCGCCTTTTCTGCCAATGCTTTGCCCACGTCTTTTGCGGCGCCGATGTTTCCGCCCGCGACTTTCAGGCTCTGTGACGATACTGATGCCAGCGTGCGGCCGGTTGTATCGTCGATGATTTGCGCGTAAATATGCGAAAGCGTTCGATCTACGCTCAGGCGCGGACAGTCAGCCGTTCCGGTCAATTTCCGACGAATGCTCTTCGTACGACGTGCACGTCTATCTATTTTTGGGCTGCGCTTACTCATGGTTCACCTGTTCTCAATGCTATTGATTATGCGCCAGCGGCGCCGGTCTTACCGACTTTCCGGCGTACGTGTTCGCCTGCATAACGAATTCCCTTACCTTTATACGGTTCGGGTTTCCGTACAGAACGGATTTTCGCGGCCGTATGGCCGACCAATTGTTTGTCGATTCCACTCACCTTAATATTCTGAGTGCCATCGACTTCAAACGTAATTCCCTCAGGCGGGTCCATCGTAACCGGATGGCTATAGCCCACCAGCAGGTTGAGGGCCTTGCCCTGTAGACTGGCTCGATAACCGACCCCCTGAATCTCAAGCGACTTCTCGAAGCCCTGAGTCACACCGACAATCATGTTGTTGATGAGCGCGCGCATAAGGCCGTGTTTCGCACGGTGTTCCGGCTTATCGGAAGGGCGCGTAACATTCAACGAGCCGTCCTCAATTGCAACTGCCATATCAGCAACGACGTCAAGCTCAAGCGTGCCCTTCGGACCCGTAACCTTGAGGTGTCCATCCGCCAAATCACATTTAACACCGTCGGGAATGACGACGGGCTGTTTACCTACTCGTGACATTTTTTTACTTTCCGTTGGGTGCCGCTACCAAACGCGACACACCACCTCGCCGCCGACATTTTCCGAACGGGCACGTTTTCCGGACATCACCCCTTTGGGCGTCGTCAAAATGGATACGCCCAAACCGCTCAACACGATTGGTACGTTATTCGAGCCAACATACCGGCGCAAACTAGGCTTGGACACACGTTCCAGACCTTTGATCGTAGGTTTGCCATTTTGCTGATACCGTAATGTGATGCGCAGCAATCCTTGCTTATCATCTTCCACCTCGGCAATTTCGCCGATGTATCCTTCGCTCTGGAGTACACGGCAAATTTCACGTTTGAGCCGCGACGCCGGCACATCGACTTTATCACGCTTGCTGTGTAATCCGTTTCGAATACGGGTCAGCAAATCGGCTATGGGATCGCTCATAGACATAAAGGTCTCTCCTACCTACCAGCTCGACTTCGTGATGCCGGGAAGTTGGCCTTCTAACGCCAGATTGCGAAAGCAGATGCGGCATAATTGAAACTTCCGCATATAGCCCCGCGGCCGACCACAAACGCGGCACCGGTTATAGGCCTGCACCTTATACTTTGTGGTGCGCTTCGCCTTGGCGATCATCGATTTCTTGGCCACACTGTGCTCCTAATTCGCCGAATTTTCGTCGTCACGCTGGAACGGCATACCGAACTTCCGCAACAACTCCCGGCTTTCATCTTTACTTCGGCTGTTTCTAAACACGAAGGTTACGTTCATCCCGCGTACGCGAGTCACCGCATCCATATTGAGTTCCGGAAATATGGTCTGCTCTCGCAGGCCAAGAGTGTAATTGCCTTGCCCGTCAAAACTGGTGGGCGACAAGCCACGAAAATCGCGGATACGCGGAACCGCGATTGATACCAACCGGTCAAAAAATTCATACATCCGATCACCGCGCAGCGTAACCATGCACCCGATGTCCGAGCCTTCGCGCAGCTTGAAACCGGCAATGGATTTGCGCGCTTTGCGAACGCTGGCCTTTTGTCCGGTAATTTGCCCCAATTCGGACAGGGCATTTTCCATCAGGCGTGCATCGCCCTGCGCATCACCAACACCCATGTTGACCACGATTTTATCAAGCCGTGGCACTTCCATAACGTTGGCGCGCTCCAATTGCTTATGCAATTCGTCGCGAATTTCACTGTTGTATCGTTCTTTTAATCTAGCTGCCACGAGTCGTTCGTCCGTCTCTAGTCGTTCAACGTTTCGCCGTTGACTTTATACAATCGCACGCGGGTCCCATCTTCAAGCGTTTTCCGCGCGATGCGGGACGCTTTACCGGCCGCGGCACACCATGCCATCACGTTGGAGGCATGTATTGGTGCTTCTCGTTCGACAATACCGCCTTGCTGATTTCGGTTCGTCGGCTTGGTATGGCGCTTCATCATATTTACGCCTTCAACAAGCACGCGATCCGTTTTCGGAAAACAACGCAGCACCTTGCCGCGGCGCCCTTTATGGGGTCCGGTTATCACTACCACAGTGTCGCCTTTACGTACTTGCATCTCTGATATTCCTCGACCTAGACGACTTCCGGCGCCAATGACACAATGCGCATGTAGCCGTTATCGCGTAGTTCTCGGGGTACAGGGCCAAAAATACGCGTGCCGCGCGGTTCTTTATTCGGGTTAATCAGTACGGCCGCATTCGAATCAAATCGAATGACCGTACCGTCGCGACGTTGCGTATCGTGCCTTGTGCGCACCACGACTGCTTTAACGACATCGCCCTTCTTCACACCGGAATTGGGCAATGCTTCTTTTACTGTGGCGGTGATCACATCACCAACGTGCGCGTAACGGCGGCGCGTGCCGCCCATCACTTGAATGCAGCGCAACCGGCGCGCCCCGGTGTTGTCGGCCACTTCGAGGTTTGAATAAATCTGAATCATAATTGGGCTCGAACGCTAAACCGCGCGCTTCACGATCTCCACCAACCGCCAACGCTTCGTCTTGCTCAACGGACGGGTTTCACGAATGCGAACTGTATCGCCAACTTGGCATTCGTTCTTTTCATCATGCGCTTTAAACTTTTTGCTGCGTTTGGTCGGCTTGCCATACAAACGATGGGTCTTCAGGCCTTCGACCATCACCGTTATGGTTCGGTCCATCGCACTGCTGGTAACCAGCCCAACTCGTTCTTTGGTATGGCTGACGGTTTCTGTCGACGCGCCCAAGATTACTTACTCCCTTTCGCGGCGGCTAGATCGGCCGCCGTTTCGCGTTGCCGCATCACCGTCTTTATCCGTGCAATATCCCGCCGGACATTCCGGGGGGCGCGCACATTATCGACCGAACCGGTCGCCATCTGCATCCGAAAGTTGAACAGCGCATCCTGTTTATCGATCAGGCGTTGCTGCAACTCTTCATCGGTCAGTTCATGTATAGGATTCGTTGCCATTGCTCAGTCCTTAACGCGTTACAAATCGGGTTGGAATCGGTAATTTCTGCCCGGCCAATGTAACCGCTTCACGCGCCAATTCTTCAGGGACGCCTTCCATCTCGAATAAAATGCGGCCAGGCTTAACCACTGCAACCCACTCTTCCGGGGCACCCTTACCTTTACCCATCCGGACTTCCGCCGGCTTCTTCGTAATCGGTTTGTCCGGGAAAACGCGTATCCATATTTTCCCGCCACGTTTAACGTGGCGTGTCAGCGCGATACGCGCCGCTTCGATCTGCCGGGACGTCACCCAACCATCCGCCATCGCTTTCAGACCGAATTCGCCGAAATCGACTTTGGTGCAACCTTTACTCGCGCCACTCCGTCGGCCCCGTTGGACCTTGCGGTGTTTTACGCGTTTGGGCATTAACATTGTTCAAGCACTCCCGGACTACTTTTGCACCGTGACACGTTCACGTCGTTGATGGCCGCCGCGCGTTTCGCCCGGATTCAAGGCCATCTCACCTGGCTCGACATCGCCGTGGTACAACCAACACTTCACACCGATGGTTCCGTAAGTGGTGAACGCTGTCGCACGGCCGTAATCAACATCCGCACGCAAGGTGTGGAGCGGCACGCTGCCTTCACGCACTTGTTCTGCGCGGGCAATTTCAGCGCCGTTCAATCGCCCGGCAACCCGGATACGAATTCCGCGCGCACCTAGGCGCATCGTGTTCTGTACTGATTTCTTCATTACTCGACGAAACGAAGCACGTCGCTCAAGTTGACTCGAAATACTCTCGGCAACCAATTGCGCGCTCAATTCAGGGCTGAGTACTTCGTGAATATTGATCAACAACTCGCGGCCCGTAAGTTTTTCGAGTTCGTAGCGCAATTTATCGACTTCCGCGCCGCGTTGGCCGATAACTAGACCAGGCCGCGCGGTGAAAATATGAACTTTTGCTTTCCGTCCTGC
>JAJDAB010000317.1 GCA_029262095.1 Candidatus Hydrogenedentota bacterium | reverse complement strand
CGCGGGAGCGCGGCCCTCCCGTTGAAGTCCAGAGCGTTCGTATTTCAACGGGAGGGCCGCGCTCCCGCGCGTCCCGTCCGCTATGCGGACACGCAGGAGCGTGTCCCTCCGACCGAATCGTCAAATGCTCGTTGACCCACTCGGCCAACATCCTCTATTATCTGCCGTTCTGCATCACCCCTGCCGGAGTGGTGGAATTGGTAGACACGCATGGTTCAGGACCATGTGGGGGCAACCCCGTGGAGGTTCAAGTCCTCTCTCCGGCACCATTCCTCTTTCAAGCGTGGATGAGTTTTCTATCTTCGCAACGCGGAAAATGGCCGCGCCTTTTTCCGGCTCAGCGATTCGAGCCGACCGCTCTACGATTCTTCCCCTCAGCATTGCAATTTCAACGAACGATAAGTGTACCACCAATACGCCGCTTTTCGGGCAGTTCGCGGGTGAAACTTTCGTAACGGAACCGAACGTTCTTGCGTCATTCTGTCCGGGTATGTTTTCGTTAGAGCAAACGCCGATTCATGGGGTAGAAGACTCGCTGATCGTTTATTCAACCAATAGGAGGGCCGCTGAGTTATCGCGGAAGTGTGTTCAAAGTTGTAGAGGAGTTGGATGGATGAAGAACGAGAATGTGAATACTCAAAAAACAGCAATTCAAGATGCGATAGCTGAGTTCGTTTGTTGCACTAAGCGAACTATTCTCAAAGATCGATTGCGAATTTTACCGCGATTGTTTTGTCTCTCCTCGATATCCGTTTTTGCCGCGTCGCTCGTTCCGGTTGCTGGCGCGCAATCGGATGCACCGCGCCGCGTCGAACGCGACAGCGCCGGACGTGCCGTAAGTCCAAATGATGTGCCTCGGCGAATCGAGGAGGCGGTGCCGAATAGGCTTAGTGGTCCAACAAGGAAGCAGCCTGGACCCAATTCGCGACCACCACAAGAATCAAGCGGCGATCCGTTCTTAAGACTTCACGAGTTTCGCCAAATCGATGGTTATGGCAACAACGTTGATAATCCGGAGTGGGGTGAGGCCGGAACGCCCTTGTTTCGATTCGCGGCTCCAGCATATGCGGACGACGCAAGCGAGCCGTCGGGTTCAACACGCCCGAATGCGAGGCTCATTAGTTCGATTGTTGCCGCGCAGGGCGAAGACTCGATTCCCAGCGGCGATTCAATCTCCGATTTCGTTTGGCAATGGGGTCAGTTTCTGGATCACGACATTGATCTTACGCCAACCGCTGATCCCATTGAGGCGTTCGATATCGAAGTGCCGGTGGGAGACGCTTATTTCGATCCGGATTCGTCGGGATCAGAGACGATTCCACTGAACCGATCGCAGTACCTCTTGCTTGACGGGGTACGCGAGCAAATCAATATCATCACATCGTATATCGACGCCTCGAACGTCTATGGCTCAGACGATGCGCATGCGATGGAGCTGCGCGCTTTGGATGGTACCGGGCGTCTCAAAACGAGCTCGGGCGATCTATTGCCGCTTAGCCTCGATGGCGATCCGAACGTACCTGCCGATACGCCATTCCAGTTTTACGCAGGCGACGAACGAGCCAATGAACAAGTGGGTCTTACGGCGATGCATACGCTGTTCATGCGTGAACACAACTATTGGGCCGACCGGATACGCGGGAACAATGCGGTGCTGGATGGGGAAACCATCTATCAGCGCGCGCGTGCGATGGTTGCTGCGGAGATCCAGTGCATCACGTATAAGGAATTCTTGCCTGTGTTGTTGGGTAAGGACGCGCTTGCTTCGTATCGGGGCTATCGGCCGGATGTCGATGTGACCATCGGAAACGAATTCGCGACCGCGGCGTATCGGGTGGGGCACACGATGCTTTCGTCGCAACTGCTGCGCCTCGATTCCAGACTTAAGTCCATCGAGGCGGGTCCGTTGGCGCTGCGCAACGCGTTCTTCAATCCTTCGGAAGTACTGAGCGTCGGTATTGAACCGTACTTGCGGGGTTTAACGATTCAGACCGCGCAGGAAATCGATTGCTTCATTATCGATGATGTCCGAAACTTTCTGTTCGGGCAACCCGGTGACGGTGGGTTCGATCTGGCTTCGCTGAATCTGCAGCGAGGGCGCGACCACGGTCTGCCGGACTATAACCAAGTGCGGGCCGTGTATGGATTGGCTCCGGTAACCAGCTTCGCGGAAATCTCTTCGGATTCAATCGTCCAGCAGCGTTTGGCCGAGGCGTATGGAAGTGTCGATGACATGGACCTATGGATCGCCGGCCTGAGCGAGGATCACGTTCAGGGCGCGGTTGTCGGCGAGACGTTTTGGATGATTCTCAGGGAACAGTTCATGGCGTTGCGTAACGGAGATCGGTATTGGTATCAGCATTACCTGCCAAGAGAACTCCGGAGTGAAGTCGAGAGCCGGACGTTATCCACGATCATTCGCCGTAATACGAACGTCGGCAATGAGATTCCGGATAACGTTTTCAAGGTGAGAGACGTCCGACGGAGTACCGATGGCCGTGGAGATGGACGCAAACGTTAACCGAACTATATCGATGTTGTGAGCCGCGCCGTAACAAACGGTGCGGCTCCACGTGCGTGGTAACACACAATGACAGACGATTCGGTAGTCATGATACTCTGGGGTTCTACTTCTGATCAGCTATGTGGGGGCAACCCCGTGGAGGTTCAAGTCCTCTCTCCGGCACCAATCCTTTCAACGTAGCGAGCGATTTCGTGTCGATACCATCTCCGCTTGCCATCACGATTCTCGGTGGTCGATTGCCGTTCAATCCGGTCTTGGTCATCGAGATAAAAAATATGTTTGGTTTCGCCGCACTGGATCTGGAATTTGTTCAAGTCACGACGGTCCATCGTAAGTAGCAGTCGCCCCTAAGAACCATCCTGTCCAACAAATCACTTCGCGATTGACCTAGGTAGCTTATTGAATACGGCTTAGTTTTGCTCCGCTCCACATCCCTTCGATGCGCCTTGTAGAGCGGGGTAATTATTACAAGCGCGACTACAACTAAAGCTATTCCAAATCCCTTATTCATCTTGCTAATTCCTTACTGTTAACTTTTAAGAATTACACACTTTACATGCTTGATATTCCATAGATTGTGCTTGGCTCCGCGTGCCCTCCGTTACCGGATTCTTCGCATTCCTAATGTGATGACACGACGCCTTATGATACTTGGTGCCCTGCCTAACTGCATACACCGTAGGGTCTGCCCAGTTCGTAGTTGCGCGTGGCTGCCCCCGGCCCAGAGGCGGTGTATACGTTTGCCACTAGACGGGAGTCGGTATAGGCACGGGCTCAGAACGTGGCATTTCAACTTTCGGAAGCTCAGGCGGCTTCTGTTGCTCTACGGCGCGCGCGAGTGTATTGCTCTGCATTTCATTACGTGTATGAGGTCGCGAAGTTGACGACTCAATCGCGCACTGAGGCTTGGTGAGTTGATACCCCTCGATTCCCGCTTTCGCAGTTAGGATGAGAAGGTCGGTCTCCCTAGACCGGGACTTATAGTGGCCCGGTAGGCCACACGGAGCCACCACGGGGGTGCTCCCAAGATAGGAGACCGACGCCCAACAGACGATCAAACGCTAAGGATGCCCACAAACGCGCTATGCTGCGTCCCGGTGACGGCGACGTCTTTCCTGGCCCGAACCATCACAGGCCATTTCGCAGGATGCAGCACCGAACGCCGGACCCCAAATTGCACCGGCCAAAACCACGGCCAACACGAGTGCGAATGGAAGAACGGC
>JAJDAB010000316.1 GCA_029262095.1 Candidatus Hydrogenedentota bacterium | reverse complement strand
GGCATTTGGAGGATCAGATCCGGCTCACCCAATTTGCCCGCGAGTTGCCAACCCAAGTTCTCGAAGGTCTTCGCCGCAGGGGCGTCCGAAGGATTACCACGCCGTGCGCCAGACTTAGCCCAGTCCACGAAGGTTGCGATCTCCTCATCGGAGAGCGTCCGTTCATTCTTAAAGATTCCGTGCGTCGCTTTCGTGGCATGCCAAGGTGGCATGTCATGATTGGCGACGGCTTTCGCAATCGCTTTCGACCACGGCCGAACTTCTTGATAGGTCATGAATGACATTGGGGCGATCATGCCCGACAAGTTGGCACCTGCTGCCCTGTGGCATGATTGACAATTCTCTTGCAAAATTGGCAAAACGTCGCGTTCGAATAAAGGTGGTTCGGCTGAATACGCCGGTGCAGCAACGATCATTGCCAGCAAAAAAAACACGGAAAATCGCATTACCCAATCCCTCCCCGGGTCGACCCAACGACGACCGCGAATGAGATAGGCTGACGGTTGGCGGGTCCGATTGTCAAGAATTTCGTGATTCTCATTCTGTAACTCGATTCGATGGCCCAGATGCGGAACTGGAAACGGGAGATAGTCGGATCTAGACAGGTACCTGGGTCTATTCCGCCAGAAGCTCGGTTATCGCCGTTTTTAGGGTAGCAACGCTAAACGGCTTTCGTAGTATCTCCGTTCCCTCCTCCAGCTCATTTTCAGCGTCGCCGCCGAATCCCGTCATCATCAGAATAGGCAGCGAAATGCCGCGGGATCGGATTTCCTGCAGCGTCACCACACCGTTCATGCGCGGCATCACGATATCGATCAGCGCGACGCTGAAAGTCTTGTGTCTGTCCTCCAACAATTCGAGCGCTTCCTTACCATCGTTCGCCGTCACGACTGCATAGCCGAGGTGTTCGCACATAGCGCGAGTTGCGTCTCTAACATGAGGTTCGTCATCAACGACCAATACTGTACCGGAACTTTGGGCTGCGCGTATCGGTGTTGCCACCGGTTTCGCCGGACGAATTGTTTTATGCGACAACGGAAATACGACCCGGAAAAGGGTTCCTCCCTCCGATCGCTCTTCGAAAGCGATCGCACCATTGTGAGACCGCACGATGCCCATGACCACCGCGAGACCCATCCCGCGACCGGAAGTCTTCGTCGTAAAGAACGGGTCGAAAATTCGGTCAGCGACTCGTTCGTCGACGCCGGTTCCCGTATCGGAAACGGATACGCATCCAAAGTCTCCTTCCGAGCAAAGATCGCCGAGCAGAAACGACTGCAAGTCGGAATCGTCCAGATGTACCTTTTGGGTCTTCACCGTGATGGCTCCAGCGCCCCGGATAGCATCGGTGCCGTTGGACACGAGGTTAACGATGATCTGGTGTATTTGCGTTTCGTCCGCGTCGATTACAATGGCCGAATCCGTCAAGTCCCAGTCCAACGATACCTTTTTGGGCACAGTGACCCCCAACAAGCCGGCGAGACCTTTCCCGAGGGAATTGATGTCGAGGGGTTGCATGAACGCAGGCTCGGCTCCACCAAAAGCCAACAATTGCTGGGTAACCCCAGCTGCCTTCTCAGCGGTTTCGTGAATCAATCGCAACGATTCGTGATTCCTCGAACTGGCGGGAATGTCATGCATGGCGACTTCAGCGACACCGAGTATTCCCATCAAATAATTATTGAAGTCGTGCGCAACACCGCCAGTCAGTACGCCCAGACTCTCCAGCTTCTGCGACTGCAGAATACGGCGCTGCAATGCATCCTTTTCCGCCTGCATCGCACGGATTTCTTCCGTACGTCGCAGCAAAAGCTGGTGACGATCACTCATGCGCAAGATCAAGGCGAAGAACCCCAAGATCATCGCCGCGGGCGGAATCGGGTCTAACATTGAAACGACTGTATCGTACGTGTCACTACCGGAGTCGAGGAGCATTGCACCGTCCGCCGTGGGCGTGTGCGCGAGCAGGCGCGCGGTTTGTGCGCCAACAACGCTAGCGGAGGCTACAACCATGCATGCAATTACAAACCGGCCGGCACCCGCTTTCATCACGAACCAAAGAATAGACGCCGCCATCAAGAATTGGCCAACGAAACTGGCGAATTCTGAAAGGTACGCAGAATGCCCATCCAGATGGCTGTAGGTTTCAAGCAGCCCGCCGACAATGAGGGTGCAAATCAGTACCACGCGAAGCGAGCGTGACATTGCGGTGGTGCGTTCGGTATCGGGGGCGGGTAGAGGCTGGGTGTCCGTCATTTGTCAACACAATAAAGCATGCGGGCGCGGGCGGCAATGATCACCGGTTCGCCCCTTTTCTGATTCGGCGGGGCATGTTACCATCGCAGGATCAACTGGGTAATTTGGAACAATAGACCAAAAAGGGAGTATCGATATGCACGTGCGATGGGCAGTGACATTGATGGCGATGGTTGCGTGCTGCGCGGGTGTAGCGCAGGCCGAACCGTCGGGCGGAGATTTAATCGCGAAGTACTTTGAAGCCTCAGGTGGTAAAGATAAAATGGCCGCTGTAAAGTCGCGTGTCGACACGGGCACATTCATGCTCGTCGACATGGGCATGGAAGCGACCTATAGCAATACGGTCGCGCCACCGAATTCGTTAATGGCATTGGATTTCGACGGCACCATCGTCCAGAATGGCGTGACGGACGGCGTAGCTTGGTCGGTCAATCCCTTCCAGGGAAATTCCAAGACCGAAGGCGCGAGTGATTCCACGATTTTCCCATTCTTGGCGCTCGCCGATGCCGGTCCGGTCGCCAAAGTCGCAGGTGAAGAAGAAGTCGAAGACGCGGCATGCCACAAAGTCGAAGTCGCGGGACCGGACGGTTCTCTTACCGTGTGGTTCGACAAGGAAACCGGATTGATTTCGAAGAGCGTCGACGACAGCGGAAGCACGACTCTCTTCAGCGACTACAAAGAAGCGGGCGGCCTGACGGTCCCGCACAAAATTGTGCAGTCCGGCGGCGAGTTCAATCTCGAAATGACGCTCACCAAAGTCGAGATAGACGCGAAAATGGAAGACGGCACATTCGACATACCGGAAGAAGTGAACTAGCAATCGTCATACATTCAGAAACTTCATATCGAATTATCGGCCGACGGTAGACGTATCCATAAGGGATGTCTACCGTCGGCCGTTACGTTCAAACTATCGTCCATCAGGCATAATCACTCAATCGACTTCTTCCGTCGGCTCGCAGAAAACAACCATGGGGATGTAAGTGCGATCATGAGCACTAGCGCAACTATGCCGCCCCGATCCGAACTCGGCAAGGATGGGAGGGCCACGCCGACAGGGTCTAACGCAATAAATCTCGGCGCGGCCGAGATATCAAGCGCACCAAAAAGAGTTGCCGCTGACCCCGAACCGTCAAGATTGCCAACCTCAATGTCGCGCGCCAAAATATCCGACCAATAGATTTTGTTCCCGGGGACGTCAACCGCCAAACCAAACGACTCGTTCGATGAATTGAACAAGACAGTCGGTGTGCCGGATCCATCCGCGTTGCCTACATACACCGCTTTGAGATCAGTTTCCGTCCAGTACACCTTGCCTCCCGCAACATCAACGACAATATCGATTGGCCGGTCCAGGCCATCTGAACCGTCAAACAAAGTAGTGGGTGAACCCGAGCCATCGATGCTGCCGGATTTCACTGCGGGTCCAGTAATCTCGGTCCAATAGATCGTGCTACCGGTTACGTCCAGCGCAACACCGGATGGCCTACTCACACCATCGGATCCATTAAACAATGTGACCGGCGACCCTGACCCGTCAAGATTGCCTTCTACGATCAAGTCCCCATTGTCGTCGGCCCAATAGATCTTGGAGCCCACAAGATCCAAGGCGATACCTTGCGGGTCGTCTAATCCGTCCGTCTGGTCGTAAAGCGTCGTTGCTGTACCGGTACCGTCAATGTTACCAACCCGTATCGAAGAGACGAGCGAAGCTACGCTGTCCGCCCAATAGATCTTGGCACCCGTAACATCGACAGCGATGCCTGTTGGAGAGAGGAGACCGTCGGACGAATCAAACAAGGTCTGGGGAAGAAATGGAGAACCCACAGTATCGACTTTGATCGTATCCAGACTTGAATCGGTCCAATACACAGATTGCGCCGACGCCATGCGTTCAATTGGCATTTCCAAAGCGATCACAACGAACGCCAAGATCAAAACAGAT
>JAJDAB010000315.1 GCA_029262095.1 Candidatus Hydrogenedentota bacterium | reverse complement strand
ACCAGCCCCGCGAAATGGGCCATATCGACCATGAAGACCGCGCCCACAGCATCGGCCATGGCGCGCATCCTTTTGAAATTGATTTCCCGCGGATATGCGCTATACCCGGCGAGCAGTATCAACGGTTTCACTTCATTGACCTGCTGTTCGAGTGCATCGTAATCAATGAGACTGGTTTCGTGGTCGACGCCGTAGCTGTAGCAGTCGAACATTTGGGCGGAGACATTGTGCCGATATCCGTGCGTGAGATGGCCGCCGGAGTAGTAATCCATCGCGAGCATGCGCTGGCCGCCTGTGGCCTGGCGTATCTTGTTCCAGTCTTCGCGCGACAACGCCGAGGGATTCGATTCGCCCAATTTCTCCATCGCAGGCGTTTGCACGCGCGTATGAAGAATCGCCCAAAACGCAATTAGGTTCGCGTCCGCGCCACTGTGCGGCTGGACAAACGCGTGGTCGCAGCCAAACAACTTGCACGCCTGTTTCGCAGCATATGCTTCAATGTCGTCGACGTTATCGCAGCCAGCGTAAAACCTGTGACCGGCATAGCCTTCGGCATACTTATCCGTGAGCAAGTTGCCCATCGCGAGCTGCGTGGCCACCGAACAGTAATTTTCGCTCGCAATTAGTTTTAGATTGGAACGCTGATCCGCCAATTCCTGGACTATTGATCGCGCGATCTCAGGTGCTTGCGCGGCGACCGCGGTGAGACTGCAAAGGTATCCGAGAAATCCGGGATCGATCTTATCCGGATCGGTCTTCGCGAGATACGCGGAAATGGCGTCAGTGCTGTTGGACACGTCTACGGACACGATGTGATCTCCATTGGTTCTCCCGGCGTATACCCCCAAATCCATGCACAGCCGGTGAACTTCACCAAAGAGAGATGGTACCGCGTGGGCGGGGCAAAAATAAAGGATTCTCAGGCGCGTGAATCAGGTACAGTAAGTCGGAATTTTCATAAATACATTACCAATGTGGGCGGTTTCAATCTCATGGAATCTAGTGAAGAATTAATTGATGCGCCTTGGCGCACCCTTGCTGTATTGGCGGAGACGCGTGACGGCGGGCGGATTGGCGAGGAGTTTGAGCGGCTCGGCGTTCGCGAGATGGGGCGGTCGCTGGCGCGCCTTTCCGGGAACGAACGGCAAGCGATCCTGGAGCTGTTGGACAACGAGTCGGCGGCGCGTCTCGTCGAGGAGATGCCGGATGCGCAAGCCGCTTCCATTGTCGAATCGCTGACACCGGACGATGCCGCCGACATCATCGAAGAGATGGAAAGTTCGGAGGCGGCCGACCTCCTGGAAGAGATCGGCGATACGCGGGCGGAACAAATCATCCGTGTGATGGAGCCCGACGCGGCCGAGGACGCACGCCTGCTAACGCAATACGGCAGCGATGTCGCGGGCGGTTTAATGGTGACAGAGTTCCTTTCGTATCCGGACTCGTTCACAGTTGTCGAAGTGTTGCAGGACTTGCGGGACAACGCGGAGAAGTACCGGGATTACGAAGTGCAATACGCCTATGTCGTGATGGCGGACAAGGTCTTGGTGGGCGTGTTGCCGTTGCGGGATCTGTTGTTGCAACCAGGATCAACAGGCGTGCAGTCCGTGATGAAAACGAAACCGATCTCGGTCGAGGATGCCTCGCCGCTTGTCGACCTTGAGGATTTCTTCGACAAGTATCCGTTTCTCGCATCACCGGTGACCGATGCGGCGGGCCGATTGCTTGGCGTCGTGACGCGCGAAAGTGTCCAAGAAGCGATCGGTGAACGGGCCGACGATATGTACCTAAAGAGTCAAGGCATCGTCGGCGGTGAGGAGCTCCGATCGATGCCGGTGTTTCGCCGTTCATCACGCCGGTTGTCTTGGCTGAGCATCAATATCGTGCTTAACGTCATCGCGGCGAGCGTGATCGCCTACTACGAAACTACCCTCTCGTCGGTAATTGCGCTGGCCGTGTTTTTGCCCATCATCTCGGATATGAGCGGTTGTTCCGGGAATCAGGCCGTCGCCGTGACGATGCGTGAACTGACGTTGGGCCTGATTAAACCATCGGACTATTTCTACGTTTGGATTCAGGAGGTGAAGGTGGGCGTAATCAACGGCCTGGCTCTGGGCGCGCTGGTCGCGACGCTCGCGTTTGTCTGGCGAGGCAACCCGTACCTGGGGCTAGTTGCAGGCAGTGCGTTGGCGATCAACACAATCGTAGCCGTCTCGATCGGCGGCCTCATACCGCTACTGTTGAAGCGAATGAAGATGGACCCCGCGTTGGCGTCTGGTCCAATTCTAACCACCGTCACCGACATGTGCGGCTTCTTCTTGGTGTTGAGCCTCGCGACGTTGGTCTTGCCCCATCTGACTGCGTAGCGCGATGACGCTAGCCGATTGGAACGGACCTGAGGAACTGCCAAAGTGGGACGCTGAGGCCGATGTAATCGTCGTTGGATTTGGCGGAGCCGGGGCGTGCGCCGCAATTGAGGCGGCGGAACAGGGCGCTTCTGTTGTCGTTCTAGAACGATTCTCCGGCGGCGGCGCCACAGCGATGAGCGGCGGCGTGTTCTACGCGGGTGGCGGCACACAACACCAACGCGATGCGGGATTCGAAGATACGTGCGACGCGATGTTCGCGTATCTCAAAGCGGAAGCGCGTGGTGTCGTGTCCGACGAAACGTTACGCTGTTTCTGCGACGGCAGTGACGATGATCTGCGTTGGCTCGAAGCGATGGGCGTCCAGTTCGAAGGCAGCTATTGTCCGTTCAAGACATCGTATCCCACCGATGACTATTACCTTTACTATTCCGGCAGCGAAACGGTCGAGCCATACCGGTCATTATCCAAACCCGCGCCCCGGGGACACCGTGTGAAGGGCGCGGGGTTGTCGGGGGCGAGTTTGTTTCGCAGCCTTCGTGACCGTGCGCATGCGATGGGGATTGGTGTACAAAGTTCGACGCGTGTTGATTCGTTGGTGATGGACGAATTGGACAGTGTGGACGGGGTGGAGTGCAGCGCTATTCCCGATGGATCGATTTGGTCCGCGCTGCATCGACTGCTGTACACGGTTCACTGTAGGACGATCATTTACGCGCCGCCGATAGGTCGAATTATGACGCGATGGTTGGCCGCAATTGAACGGCGCGCGGCCAAGCCGCTTCGCATTCGTGCGCGCAAGGGCGTGGTGTTGGCCTCAGGCGGCTTTGTTATGAATCGGGATATGGTCGCGCAGGAAGCGCCGCACAGTCTCGCGGGACTTCCACTCGGCACAGCCGGTGATGACGGCAGCGGCATCGAACTTGGTGTGAGTGCGGGCGGAGTTACGAGTCATCTAAACCGCGTCACAGCCTGGCGATTCTACAATCCACCCGAAGGCTTCGTGCGCGGCGTATTGGTTGATCGCGAAGGGCAACGAATCTGCAATGAGGCCCTGTACGGCGCAGCGGTCGGCAGCAAGATGATTGAAGAACATAGGGGAAAGGCGTACCTGATCCTGGACGCCGCGATGTGGCGCAGCTCGATTCGACAAGTGTTCAAACAGACCGTCTTCTTTCAAAAACTCCAGACGTTTTACATCTACTTGTTGGGCCATAAACGCGCGCAGTCTCTGGAGCAACTCGCGCAGAAAGCCAAAATTGATGCAAAGGCATTGGCGAATACCATTTCGAAGTACAACGAACTCGCGCGCCGTGGCGATGCCGATCCCGAGGGTAAACCGGCGGAGTACGTGCAGCCGCTTGTTCAGCCGCCGTTTTACGCTGTCAATTGTTCGTTGGACACGCCACACGCTTTTCCTTGCCCGGTACTGACGTTGGGCGGACTGGTCGTTGACGAAGATTCCGGATTGGTCAAACGCGAGGACGGTTCCGTAATCGATGGGCTCTACGCAGCGGGACGTTCGGCGCTTGGGATATGTTCAGAGTCGTATGTCAGCGGTCTGTCGATCGCTGATTGCGTGTTTTCAGGCCGCCGCGCGGGTAGCCATGCAGCGACCAAATAGCCGCGGTAGTTAGATGTACTCCCTTTTGGGTTGAGTCCTTCGATTCTCCTACTCACGAGTCGAATATCTTGACTCGCTGCGTTCATTCTGCTTCACTCCAACGAATGCCGTTCTCAATTCTGATCCCATAATACCGGGCGAAAACACGAATCGTATCGCATCAAAATATGACCAAATCAAAAGAAAACTATTTTTCTTCGAACGAGCGTAGCGTCATTTGGACGATTTGGCTGACATACGGGTCGTTCTATTTCTGCCGTACGAACATCTCCGTGGCGGTTCCTGGATTAGGTGCCTCCCTTGCAGAAGGGGGTGCGGGGTTAACCGGAGAAGAGATCGGCCTCATCCTCGCGTCGCTCAAACTCGCCTACGGCTTTGGTCAACTCATCAACGGCCAAATCGCCGAGCGCCTCTCGCCAAGATTGCTGCTGGCGATTGGCATGCTCGGGTCCGCCGCGTTGAATGTGCTGTTCGGATTCAGCACCGGGTTCTACTTCCTACTGTTCGTTTGGGCCACGAACGGGTATAGCCAATCCTTGGGCTGGACGCCGTGTATGCGCGTCATGGGCAACTGGATTCCGTTCTATAAACGTGGACGCGCAATCGGATTCATTGGTACCGGGTATCAAATCACGTTGGGATTGACGTACTTCATCGCCGGTCAAGCATCGGAATTCCTTGGATGGCGAGCTGCGTTGTATGTGCCCGCGGCATTCCTGGCCGCAGCGGCGGTCTATATGGTGATTTTCTTGAAGGAAGCGCCAGACGGTCGCAACGAAGATTCCGACCGGCACGAGACGCCGGATACGGCACCTTCAAGTGTCGTGCGCAACGTAATGCTCACGTTCTCGAATCCCGCGCTGTGGTTACTCGGGCTTTCACTCGGCTTGTTGAATGCGAGCCGGTATGGATTCTTGGACTGGGGCATCACGCACTTAATTGAAGTGCAGGGATCGGGTGTCGGCAAAGCATCGCTGAAGTATCTCATCCTACCCGTTGGCGCCGTCGCCGGATCGTACATGGCGGGTTGGATGACCGACCGCTTTTTCGGAGGCCGCCGCGCGCCGGTGATCTGCGGCCTGCTCGTTATGCTTGGCGTACTCACGCTCCTCTACGAATATGTAGCCCGAGTAAGCGTCGCGGCGACGCTCGTTTTGCTTGTGTTGATTGGATTTTGTATTTATGGACCTCAGGTCTTGTTGGTTGGCACCGCGCCCTCTGACCTGGCTCGGCGCGGGACCACGGCTGCTGCTGCGGGGTTCGTGAATTTCCTTGGGTATATGGGCGCGGCCGCCGGGGATACAATCACCGGCCACTACAAGATGCCAGAGCACGGCGGGTGGGAAGTCGCGATCTATATTTGGGCTGGATGGGCGTTCGGCTCAGCGTTCTTCGCGGCGATGCTTTGGAACGCGAATTCGGAATCGACATCATGATCACACAGGCGAAAAGGACACGTTCTCTATCATGCGCGTAATCATCATCGGTGCAGGGCGAGGGGCGCGACTAATGCCGACGACGGCCGGTGCGCCGAAGTGTTTTGCTGAAGTGGACGATCGGCGGATTCTTGATTGGGCCGTTTCCGCGTTTCAGGAAAACGATCTCGACGACATCAATTTTATCGGCGGCTACCGAATTGAAAAAGTGCAGGAAGAGTATCCGCAGTTTACCCTTCGCCATAACGACGAATGGGAAAATAACAACATCCTCGCGTCCTTGTTCTTCGCGGAAGATTTGATGGACGGCCCATTCATCTGCTGTTACTCCGATATCCTTTTTTCCTCGCCGGTCATTGCAAAACTGAAGGCATCGGATGACGACATCGTGTTGGGCGTAGACACCGAATGGCTGGATCGGTATGAACACCGGCTCGAGCATCCATCCGATGATGCGGAAAAAGTCGTAGCGCGCAATGGAGCCATCACGCGAGTCCATCGGGAAGTATCCGATGCACAAGCGCACGGCGAATTCATCGGTGCTGCGAAATTCTCAGCGGATGGCGCAGCACAACTTAAAGAAGCGTATCGCGTGTGCCGGGAGCGCTACAGCGGCGCGCGGTTTCGGGAAGCCAAGATATTTGAGAAGGCATATTTGATACACTTGTTCCAAGAAATGATTGAACAAGGAACGCAGATGACTCACGTCGATACCCCCGGCGGTTACATCGAAATCGACACCCAAGAAGATCTCGATTATGCCCGCCGTCATTGGACGACAAAGCACCTGTCGCGATAGTCCGATGAGTTCAAACCAACTTTTCCCAGCATCCGTAATTGGGTCCATGCCCCGTCCCGCATTCGTCAAAGATTTGGTCTTCGATGATTCAAATCGATCGGAGACTGAGTATCAGGCACGAATGGAGTCCGCGGTTCGTTATGTAACCGCGTTACAGGAATCCGCAGGATTAGATGTCGTTACCGATGGCGAATGGTGGCGCAAGTCGTACATCGGCGTAATCGCCGAAATGGCGCACGGATTCGAATTGAGCATGAATCCAGCCGATGGCCGACCGTGGACCGTGGTCGTCGATGAATTATCGTCGAAACACCCCGGCTAACTCGCGAAAGAGGTCGCGCTCCAAAAGCAAATAACCGGAAAGAAGATTAAAGCGACGCTACCCGCACCCGCGTTGTTGGCTGAACGGATGTGGGACAAAGAAAAATCTTCGTGCGCCTATCCCACGCGCGAAGCGTTCGCACGTGCGTGTGTCCCGTTCCTGCGGCGCGAGGTCGAGTTATTGCGGGATGAAGGCGTTTTCATCATTCAAATCGATGACCCGCATTTGTGCCTTTTCGTGGATGAAGACGTACGGTCTCAGTACGACGACCCTGATGGCGCTGCGGACTTCGCTGTGGACTTGAATAACGAAGTCATTGACGGCATTGACAACGTGAAGACTGCCGTCCATCTTTGTCGGCGTGCCGGAGCACGCGTGCGCGGGGAAATCGAGCATCAAGGCGGCTACAATCCGATCCTTAAGCAGCTCGGTCGCTTAACCGCCGACCACCTCACCATGGAATTCACAACGCCCGGCGCGGGCGACATGTCCGTGTTTCGTCAATTGCCGGAACGGATGGAAATTGGATTGGGTTGTGTCAGTTGTCAGCCCGGACAAATCGATTCGCCCGAGACCATTGTCGATCGGGTCGAGATGGCGTTGAAGCATCTGGCACCCGAACGAATTACGTTGAATCCCGATTGCGGGTTCGCGCCGGGTTCCGCAGCGGTTGTTGATATCGACGAGGTGTATACGAAACTCAAGAACGAGGCCGAGGCCGCGCGGAGGCTTCGAGAGAAATACGGTTGATGTTGGTTGCATCGGGCGTGGGTTGATATGCGGCGCCGGACGTTTGAATCAATAATTAATGAAGACGGCGTTTTGAGTTCATTCGCTTTGAAGTGAATACCGAATCGTCATTCCCGCGAAGGCGGGAAACCAGTTGCGATGGTCGGCGATTCTGGGTCCCCGCCTGCGCGGGGATGACGATTCTTAGTTGGGCACTCGGCCCTTTCTCCTTAAAACGTGCCGTGTCGACCCTCGCCGCCGGCGAAACGTTTTGCGCCTTCCCGCGCCTCGGCGGTCAAGGCGTGCATGCCGATTAGTGCTTCATTCCTTAACGCTTCTTCCAGCGACAGATCGTACTGTTCGTACGCCGACATGCGGTCGCCGCGCATGCATACTTGCGGGAATGCAGCGATTTCGTGCGCGATCTTCTCGGCTTCTGCACGCGCTGTTCCTTTGGGGACCACGCGATTTGCGAGGCCCATGGCGAGTGCTTCATCCGCGTTAACAGGACGGCCTGTGAGTATCATATCCATCGCGCGACCGTGCCCGATGATGCGTGGCAGACGAACCGTGCCGCCGTCGATGAGCGGCACACCCCAGCGCCGACAAAAGACGCCGAACACCGCATCCTCTTCAGCGACGCGCATGTCGCACCACAACGACAACTCGAGTCCGCCCGCGACGGCGTAACCGGCCACCGCGCCGATCACCGGTTTTTGCAGAAGCATGCGCGACGGTCCCATCGGTCCATCGCCCTGCGGATCGACCACGTTGCCTTCGTTTGTCGCAACTGCCTTGAGATCGGCACCTGCGCAAAACGTCCCATGATCGCCGAAGAAAACACCGACATGCGCGCTCTCGTCCCGTTCAAATGCCTTGAACGCTTCGAACAATTCAGCTGCCGTCTCGCGATTGACCGCGTTACGCACTTCCGGGCGACTCAAAATCACCGTCGTCACGGGGCCATCTTTCTCGATTGTCACTGCCATGTCGTCGACTCCGCGAAAGTTGAGGGTTCACACACTCGTGATTCAGTATCGTCGTCCGGGAGGGCCAAGTTCCACCTTGGCCGGATTGCATCACTCGTGACGCAATGCGATGACCGGGTCCATCGCTGCGGCGCGCAACGCGGGGTAGAGCCCGAATGCTACGCCAATGGCCGCAGATATAGAGAATGCCAGAATGGGCGACCAGAATGTCACGATGGTGGTCATCTCAGAGGAAAATGCTGAAATGAGAAGTGGAATGATAATGCCAACCGTCACGCCGATGATGCCGCCAATACCGGACAAGATGACGGCTTCGACCAGAAACTGAAAGATGATGTCTCGACGTCGCGCGCCCAATGCGCGGCGAATACCGATTTCTCGTGTGCGTTCGGTGACGCTAGCGAGCATGATGTTCATAATGCCGATGCCCCCAACAAGCAGCGAGATGGCGGCAATCGCGCCAAGTACTAAGTTAAAGATGCGGGCAGTTCGTTCTGCGGCGCGCAAGAGATCGAGGGGAACAATGATTTCGTAGTCCTGTTTTTCGTGATACCGCTCGAACAAATCTTCGATCACGCGCCACGCCGCGATCACGTCTTCAATGCGATCCACCGTGATAATCGCTTCGTGAAATTCTACGCGCTCAACTTCGCGGCTACCGCTGCTCTGACGAACTAGGATTTCGCCGAACCGCGTCTGCGCGGTCGTTAGCGGAATATACATACGCCCGGTGGTCGATTGATTAGATGACGTGCCTTCGCCGCCGCCGGTCTGCGGCGACATGATTCCAATGACGTGGTAATAGTCACGGCCAACACGAACGGATTTACCGACGGCCGCTTCGCGCGGGAACAACGTCGGCACGATCTCCGCATCGAGTACACACACACTCGCGCGCTGTTCCATCTCGGATTCGGTAAAGAACCGGCCGCTCGATACGACCCGATTCTGCATTTTCGGATACCAAGCGATCGTACCCATCACTTCGCAGTCCAGCCGATTTCCGACATTCCAGACCTTGTTCCGAAAGATACGGCCGGGCACGATCACGTCAATCATCGGCAACGTTGCACGGATGCGTTTCAGATCTTTGTGCGTGATGCCGTACTCAATCATCCATGTTTGACCGCCGGATCCGGATTCGTCTTCGGGCGGTTTGACGCTACGCAGTATGATGTTGTGGCTGCCCTGCTGTCGGATCTGTTCCTGCGCAGCGTGACTCGCCCCTTCGCCAACCGCCAACATCGCGATGACTGATGCTACACCAAACACGATGCCCAACATGGTTAGAAAGGAACGTAGCCGATGGAGCCAAAGACTCTTGATGCCAAGCCGAAACGTGCGAGATAAGGCACGCCAGTTCGCTGATAAGACTGTAACATGCGGGGTCGATTGCGGAGATGCGCCCAACGTACAGCGCCGCTAGCCTTGCCCGACCGCTGGTGGCTTTTCCGTCGAGTCTTTGTCCCGAGAATTGTCTTCTTCGCTGGGCATTTTCGGTTCCGATTCGTCCCGTCGGCTACCTTCTGGCGGTCGGACCAACACGATCTCGCCCTCAGATAGACCGGATTCGATCACGACGTATTCGACCGTTACGGCCCCGGACGTAACCACTCGCCGTTCAGGCGATCCCGCGTCAACGACGTAACACACTTGTTCGTCGCCATCAGGAACTACGGATTGCACCGGGATGTACAACACGTCGTCGAGTTTTTCAATCAGGATTTCCGTCTCTGCGCTCATGCCCGGTTTGAGCCATTCCTGCATGCCATCAATCTTGATGGTCGTTTCGTAAACTTTAAGGTCCGGATTCATCCACCGGTTTTCAGAATCGGGTAGCACAGCTACTTTCGAAACAACACCGGTCAGCGGCCGATCCCGTTGCGCGTCGACGAGGATGCGTACTCGCTGATTCTTTTCGACGAGCTTGATCTCCGACTCGTGGATTTTCACTTTCACAGCCATATTCGACATGTCGGGGATTGTGATAATGGTTTGCCGTTCCCGAATGGTCGCGCCTTCCTTGATTTGTTCCTCATTCCCCCAATAACGATCGCCACCGCCGCCATACACAACTAAACCGGGGCGTTTCGCGTACATCTTGCACTTGCCGATTTTCTCTTTGTATTCCTCGATCTGGTCACTCTCGATTTGGAACCGCGCCTCCGCCGAGGCTAACGCGGCGCGCGCCTTGGCAATTTCCGACAAGGCTTTCTTCTCCGTTCGCTCCTGTTTGCGTACCGCTTGAACATAGCCGGACAAAAGCGTCTCGGATTGTTTTGGAAATTCATAGTTAATGAAAACGCTCTGCTTCGTTTCCGCGGCTTTGACGCTAATCGTTTTCTTGTCACGGTCGGTCTGGTCGTTCTCCAGTTCGATCTGCGTGACAAACCCCTTCTCAAAAAGTCGTTCCGTGCCTTCTAACTGTTGACGGCTAGTGCCGAGTTCTTTTTGCGCGAGAAGCAGCTCGTCTTCGTTCGTTTGTAGCAATTGATTCGCTTCGCCGTCTCCGAGAATCTCCGAGGTCGTGTACTCCTGCCAAGGAATATCAGGGTGGGTCATTCGCAATTCGTCCAACGAGATCTCGATCCGATCTGCGTCCGCTTGTTCAGTCTCGCTGTCCTGCGATTCTGGTTGCGCATCGCTCGAGGGCTGTGCGTCGCCACCGTCTTCCGGAGCAACGACAGCGGCTACCAGGTCTTTAGACTCGTTCTCAAGAATCCGTTCGTCTTCCCAACTCGACTGAAACAGATTGACTTGACCTAATACGTTCTCGGTCACGCTCGCGCCCAAGTATTTCTCGAGTTCCAGTTTTGCGAGTTTGACCTCCAACTCGACTTCGTAGATGTCGCTTTCGCTCTGATTGATTTGGATCTCATAACCTTGTTGCGCTTCAGTCAATGAGGCCTCCGTACCCTTGAACGTGATTTCGGCTTGCGTCAGTTCCTTTTGGAATTCCGAGCTATCCAGCTCAACAAGCAGCTTTTTGTCCTCGATATCTTCCTCGGTGATGTCATAGCCTTCTTCGACGATTTGGAGGATTTTCACGCCCTGCCAACCCGCGACCTCCGACTTAATTTCCTGGGAATCGAGCGATTCGACGTTCCCTCCTTCAAGCACCTTGATATTCAGTGGCCCGCGTTTCACGGTAAATGTCACGCCGACAGAGTCGCTGATACCACCAATCTGCCCCCACGCCCAGAGCCCTCCAGCGATAAGGACAATTGCAAATATTGCCCATAACTTCCTTGAACGTAGTGGGTTACCGGCTTTTGTGGATGGGGTGGATGCCGTGTTACTACCGGCCATTGCGCTCTCCTCAGTGGACTGGGATTCGATATCAGTCGCTATCTATACGATGTACGATTTGCGGAAAAGAGATCGCTAAAGATTCACATTTCAAAAAATAACCATATCAATTACTCGCGGTTACCCCGCACAACCTCCCATGCGTAACCGTCCCACGATGTGATGTCGTCACCATTTGGAGGCGTAACGCCCTCATTCATGAACGGTTGATCAAGAACGCCATTCGGGCCCGCACAGATGACGTAAAAGGGAAGCTCGGCGGGCGCCGGGACTGCTCGCGCATTCTTGCCTTCTTTATGCGCGCCGGGCCATGCAACGAAAGGGGGTGGCACGGAAGCGTTATTTGCCATCGTCTTGGCTGTTGCATCCTCAGAATCTGTGGGCTCATCAAAATTCCACAATCCTTCTACTTCCTGTGTTTTATGCTCCACGGCCAACGGCCCAATGTAGACATAATATTGCTGACCCCAAGGATCGGTACCCAGATCGATGTACCCTTGGTATAAACCCGCCCGGGCGAACGGTTTCAGTTCAAGCGACGCGCGGCTTCCCAGGAGCAACAACTGGTATGCGATGTCGGTGTGGAACGCAAGTGTCTGCTCCATACTCTCTCGTTCAAGCGAATACGGATCACGAAAGCATTCACGCAGGTTGTTGACCCGGGAGTCTTCGGTAATGGTCACCAATGCCGCCACGACGTTCGTGACCCCTGCTTCGGCGATTTCGGCTTGATTGCGCAGTCCAATCAATCCTGGCCCTTGCCGTAATGTCCACGCGATCGCGATCATCGCGGCGAGCGCCAGAAGAATGAATATTCTGTCCAGCGGTCTACGCGTCTTGGCCGGTTTGGGTATGGGAGGTGGACCTTCGGGCATCGTCAACATTCATTCCGGTGTTACTGGAACGCGTTTGAATCCGCGTGCGAGCTCACGCGCGGTTTACGCATTTTTTGCAGCTATTTCCGGCTACATGATAACATATACAGTCAATTGTTTAGTACGCGGATATGGGGAGCATGAATACATGAAAGTTACGGTGGTGGGCACGGGGTACGTGGGTCTTGTCGTGGGGACCTGTTTCGCGGAGACAGGCCATACGGTTCGATGCATCGATATCGACGAAGACAAGGTCGCGAGCCTCAACGAGGGAAAACTCCCCATTTACGAGCCGGGCCTTGAGGAGCTTGTTCACCGCAATCTCGAAGAAGAGCGGTTGACCTTTACCACCGACCTGGAAGGCGCTGTTGCCGATTGTTTGTGCGTTTATCTCTGTGTCGGCACGCCGCGCAAAGAGACCGGCGAGGCGGACCTTTCGTTTACCTTAACCGCCGCGGAACAAGTAGCCAGGGCCATGACCGGCTATCGGGTTATCGTCAATAAGAGCACCTGCCCACTGGGCACCGCGAAAAAGCTGGACGAGCTGATCGGCGGTATCACCAGTCATCCCTACGACGTCGTCGTCAATCCCGAGTTCCTGCGCCAAGGTGCCGCGGTTGACGATTTTATGCGGCCAGACCATGTCGTAATCGGCTCAGACGATGTGCGCGTTCAGGAAATTATGAAGGAGTTGTACGCGCCGTTTGTGCGGACGGGTAAGCCGATTCTCGTCATGGACATTCGCAGCGCCGAACTCGTTAAGTACGCGACCAACGCGATGTTAGCCACACGCATTTCATTCATGAACGAGCTCGCCAACATCTGCGAAGCCTTCGGCGGCGATATCACACATATCCGCGAAGGCTTGGCGGCCGATTCGCGGTTCGGCACTTCGTACCTATTTCCCGGACTTGGGTACGGCGGTTCGTGTCTCCCGAAAGATGTTTCGGCCCTTGCGCATATCGCGAAAGACAAGGGACTCAAGTGCGACATTCTCGATGCGGTAGGCGTAGTGAACGAGCGTCAGAAGGATATGTTCGTTGAACGCATTCTCGGATTCTACGGCGACGACATCGGGAAGAAACGTATCGCGATTTGGGGGGCAAGTTTCAAACCGAAAACGGACGACCTTCGCGACGGCCCTTCCCTCAAACTGATCGATGCCCTCATTAAAAAGGGTTCCGAAATTGTGGTCTATGACCCCGTTGCTGGCCCGCGCGTGCGTGATCGTTACGGTGACAAAGTGACAATAGCGGAGAAAAATTACGATGCACTGCAAGACGCCGATGGCTTGGCCGTCGTTACAGAGTGGAATGAATTCAGACGTCCGGACTATTCAAAAATGGCATCGCTAATGCGTGAGAAGGTCATCTTTGACGGCCGTAACATATACACGCCGGATATGATGAAAGAGCTTGGCTTTCGATACTTTAGTATCGGCCGGCAAGCGGTCTAGGTTCGAGTATGAGTTCAGTACTCATAAGCGGCGGGGCCGGATTTCTTGGTTCGCACCTGTCCGATCTCTTGCTCGCCGAGGGCCACGACGTGCTGTGCGCGGACAATTGCGTCACAGGCCGAATGCAAAATATCGCGCATCTCGACGGCAACGCGAAGTTTTCGTTTTTGAATCAGGACGTATCGAAACCATTCAGCGTTGACCGGTCGTTGGACTACGTGTTGCACATGGCGTCGCCCGCGAGTCCGCCGGACTTCAAACGCATTCCATTCGAGACGATGACCGCGGGTTCCTACGGCACGCATAATATGTTGGCGATTGCCCATGAAAAAAGCGCGCGGTTTTTTCTGTCGAGTACGTCGGAAATCTATGGCGATCCGCCACCTGAACATCATCCGCAAGTCGAGTCGTACTCCGGCAATGTAAACGTGCTCGGTACGCGAAGCGTCTACGACGAAGCAAAGCGGTATGCCGAGACGGTAACGATGACCTACCAACGTGAGTATCAGTTGGAGACCCGAATCGTCCGAATCTTCAACACGTACGGACCACGTATGCGCCCGGACGATGGCCGTGTCGTCACAAACTTCGTTTGCCAAGCGTTACGCGACGAGCCGATCACGCTGCACGGCGACGGCAGTCAAACCCGCAGTTTCTGTTTCGTGTCTGATCTCGTCGACGGCATCTACCGGCTCATCAAATCGGACGAACCCCTACCCGTAAATATCGGGAATCCCGGCGAATTCACAATGCGTGAACTCGCGGAGATGATTCTGAAGATTACTGGAAGTTCCAGCGAAATCATCACGATCCCACAACCATTCGCGGACGACCCAAGGCAACGCAAACCCGATATTACGAAAGCCCGCAATGTGCTCGGTTGGGAACCCACCATCGATCTGGAAACGGGACTCACGAAGACTATCGAGTATATTCGGGGAGAAATCGGCGCCTAGGGCGTTTCCATCGCTGCGAGGATTTTCTCGATCAAAGGTCCGAATTCCTCGTCGCGGACCCAATACTTATCCGGGATGATGGTATTCACGCGATGCACAATGACGAGATCGCGTGTCGGAAACACGGCCAAATAGTGGCCGCCGTATCCTGCAGTACCGAATGCGCGTTCCTGAACCTGTGCGCCGAAGAGCAAGCCCTTTTTCGGGATCGTCGCATACCACATGTAGCCGAAGCCGCCCTTCAATCCGGTATCCGCGACAGCAGTTGTACTTCGTTCGATCCAATCCTCCGAAACAATTTGATCCCGCTTCCACTTTCCGCCTCGAGATACGAGTAATCCGACACGCCCCAGGTCTTCTGCCGTCATCCAAGATGGATAACCTTTGTGAATGCTACTCTCGACCGATTGATACCGGCCGTGCTTCGCCTCGAACGTTTCCATTTTTAGGGGTTTTGCAATGCGGCGTTCGAACTCGTCGAAAAACTTCGTCTCCGTTTCCTGTTCGAAGACGGTGAGTACGGCGTTGAAATCCCAATTGTTATAGAACCAAAACGTTCCAGGGGCATGGCTGCCACGCGCCGGCCGGTTGGCTGCGACATCCGCCGGTTCCAACGCTGCGGGTAGATAGATGCCTGATCGCGCGGTCATAAGGTCTTCGACCGTGGCCTGTTTCTCGTTCGCTGTGAGCGGAACCGTGTCGTCGATCCCCAACGATTCAAGCGTCTGTTCCAAGTCAATGCGACCTTCGTCGATATGAACACCGACGAGCAAACTCATTAGCCCTTTCCGCATTGAATGACAGGGGAGCC
>JAJDAB010000314.1 GCA_029262095.1 Candidatus Hydrogenedentota bacterium | reverse complement strand
TCGGGGTGAATGAGAACTCATCTGTCGCGCATTTCGTGCGAGAGACAATTTCCGGCGCCCTCACGCCGATCAGCATACTATCGATTCAAGACGAGAATCAGTCATTGATTGCTCCGGAAGGCGAGGCCATCGCGATATCGCCTGATCAGAACAACGTGTACATCTCCCATGGCGATAACGATATTGTGACGTGTTTTTCGCGGAACGTATCGGGTGAGCTCACGTTCATTCAGTCGTTCAAGAATATTTCCGGTGGCGTGAGTAGCCTCGATGACGTAAAAAGCCTCGACGTGGCGGAGGACGGTCGGCACATCTACTCTGCATCGTTAAAGAGTCAAGCACTTACAGTATTCGCTCGTGATGCGGCTAGCGGCCTGCTCTCATTTAGCGAGTCCGTCCCACGCAGCAATCCAGGTCTAGACGCGCTAGGCGGTGTGGTGGCTGTGCTCACATCACGATCAGGAAAGACGATCTATACCGCAGGACAAACCGATAATGCGGTTGGGGTCTATCGTCGAAATGCGGAGACTGGCACCCTGACCTTCGTCGAGGCCGAAATCAGCGGCGTCGGTGGCGTTGTCGGCCTTGATGGAGTGAACAATATGGCGTTGGCACCGAACGGTACGTCTCTGTATGCCGTCGGAGGGTTTCCGGGTTCAATCGTAACTTTCAATGTGCGTGGACCGAACGTAATTGTGAGCAACCCGCTACCAGGAACCATTCAAGAAGGAGATTCACTCACCCTCACTGCTCCGGAAGGAAATAGCTACCAATGGAAGAAGGATGGAGTTTTAATCGTGGACTCGCCACCACGGTTACTAGGATCCGATACACGAGTACTGCGATTTGAGCCAGTACTTCAAAGCGATGCTGGAGTCTATACGGTTGAATACAGCGATGGAAACAAATCGGTCATTGCAACGGATCCGTTCGATTTGGTCGTGCTAGCGGCCGGGACATTGCCTATCGCGCAACGCGCCAGCCTTGTACTTATGGGTCTGTTCCTTCTCGCATACGCGATATGGTTTTTGAGACGGAAACGTATCGGGCAAATTCATGCGTAGCAACGCCCGGAAAGCCGCCACGACACGCCGTCAAAGGGACAGCCAAATCCTTGGAAACCGCGCCAGTGGTTCTACACTAATTCAGCATGTTCCAATAATTGCGAGATACAATGTTTGACTTGTGGGTCCCGAAAAATGATCCGCAATTGTTGTCTTAATGTAGACTTTCGCAAGAGCGTTTCGAGAATTCAACATTCTGTCCACTGTGTCTATATGAGTCTGCAAATTCAGTTCGTAGGATCGTATGGGAATATAGAGTCAACAAGATCGTTCTGTTGAGAAATGCATTCTGCGTACGGTAGTCTTTGCCCGTCGAAATCCCACTCAGTGCGATGACCAAAACTTCCCCCACAAAAAACGCTACAGTTTTGCAACACCGCGCGAGGGGTTATACGAAAGTGTGTGAAAATGGGTGGAGTTCTCGTATAGTTTTTGGTGTGGTTTTTACAGGGTATGGGAGGATTTGGGGTGTAAACTGACTCGCTAGAACGGCTTTGGGAGCAGGGGGGCGCCAGTTCGAGTCTGGTCGCCCCGACCATTTCGAAATTCGGTCATCGCTGCTGCTGAGTCGCCTTCTCTATGGTCAAACCGAGCTGACGTCGGACCTCTCGGTCAATCTGAAAATCATGCTCTAGCCCAGTCGGTTAGCGATATCGGGATTCCTGTGGCGCTGGCACTGCTTCCAAGGATTGAGCTTTTCGTGTCGTTTTGGTGCGTTGCCCTTTCCGGATTCCGCGAACTACAATTGGTTGATTCACGTATCTGGATCGAATGTGGTCCAATCAAGAACTGCAGAAAGAGGAATACGATGCTGCGAAGTGCGCTTACGGGTTTGGCTTTCGTGCTAACTGCGATCGGAATTGGTTGCTCGCAGAGTCCCGAAGAGACTGATGTGGCGGATGTCGCGGAATTAGTGAACGAGACATCGACCGGCGAGTGGATAGACGTGTTGCCGCCCCAACAGCCCAGCCCTCCGCCAGCGCAGGTGGAAGTCATTATCCAGCCATCGCGGCGGTGGGTATTGAAGCCCAAAGACGGTTTAGGCTCTATGGCTGATGTTCGTCAACGCGCCCAGCAGGTCATAACAGATGATCGTAGTCCCGTTACGAATGGAAACTTCGAGCGATGGGTTGATACAGGACCGAAAGAATGGATGGGCAACCATACTTACAAGAACGGTGACCCGTCCGCGCAGAATGTTACGATGGTGGAAAGCGATTTGGACGGGCAATGGGCGCTTATACTTGTGGCCAAAGGAGATGATTTAGCTCTTTGGCAGGGTGTCAAGCTGCCGGTGCCCGACGGAAAATATGTACTAAGCGTAACCGGCTATATTCGGAATCCGATTCCAGCGGGTGTTGCGATTCGTCTGGTGTATCGGGTTGGCGACAAGTATCGCGCTACGGAAGTCTATCCGGTGGAAACAGATGGAACATGGGTGCGGCTGTATGCCGAGGCAAATTTGCCCGAGGAAACGGACCTCCAAGCGATACGTTTGTACGTGACGTGCGATGGGTCAGTCACGGAGAACGTCATCATTGACGGCGTTGGCGTGCAGATCGTACGCATGACGCCCGCGCCGTCTTCCGGCGCTTCAGGACCATCGGCGGATTGATGCGCGGCGGCATGAAGCGTTACCTTCCGTAGCTCTTATTGATTACCGTTGTGACTGGGCTCGTCAATCCTTACGAGTAAAATGTCATCAAAGCCGACCGTTCCCGAGTGTCGTGGAGCCTCAAGGTGAATGCGCACCGCGTCGAATTGCGGCTGCGATCGCATGTAGCCTGCATGTTGCTTCCATTCCCCGGACCGATTCGGCTCGGAAATTCTGCTCTCGTGGAGAACGCGCTCCGAGCTATTTAGCCACTGCCATCCAATTCCGCCCTGACTACTTGAATCCTTGGTGCGCCCAGAGATTAAGTAGCCAGAATTGATCTGTACCGAAATTGGGACACTGTAGAGCCACGTGAGTTTATCGATAGCAACGCTCTTGTTTCCGTTCTCTGCAGTATGAATCCGCGTAGCGTGATCGGGTCGAAGTCTGAACCAGTCTCGGGCCGTATCGATCCAACCGGGTATCGATTCTTCTCCTTCTTTCAACTGTTCGACGATCTCCCAACTCACCAAGTTTTCGACCCACTGGAGTTGGCATATGAAATTGGCGACCCGCAACTCCATGGCAATTGATTCATCCCCCGACCGCGTAAACGTCGGGGTCTCCTGTTCGCCCGAAGGCGCTTCCCCGTCTTCCCAGAGAAGCAGCAGCGGAAAACGTCCGCCAGCATTGTACTTTGCCTGGGAGTACTTAAACGCGATTGGCGATGGCGCTCGGTAGCGATTCATGTGCAACGGGCGTTTCGACTGGTGCAAGTGATCAATCTCGGAGTCAAGATTGTTTTCTAATTCGATAATGGACGTCCCGGTTTGTGCGCGATCGGATTTGGAAAGCGTTTTGTGGATTTCGTATGCGGCACCAAGCGCGAAAGGCCGGTACACACTACCCGGTCGCGTGCTTTGGAAAGCTTGAATCGCTCTTACAAAATTGCCCGCCTCTGTGTGAGCTATCCCAAGGAAATACGCCGCGTCGGCATGCCCGCCGTTGATCGCCTGCTCAAAAAGTGTAATTGAAGCCTCGTGCCGTTTGTGAGCGAATTCGGCGCGGCCCATGAAATAATGTGCATCCGCGATCCAGGAATTGCGCGCAAGCAGGCGGTCTGCCGCACGAACTACGAGTTCCCAATTCTGATTTCCCTCCGCTACGTGCGCAATTCGAAACAAATCGTGATCGCCAAGTTCGTCTAATTCCATATTCGAAGGTTCTCGAAATTCGATCGCGCGTGACCAGATCCGCTGGGCCGCGTACGCTTGATAGTGC
>JAJDAB010000313.1 GCA_029262095.1 Candidatus Hydrogenedentota bacterium | reverse complement strand
GCTCTGAAGTGCGGCGTCGAAGAGGCCCGTCAGAAGGTCGTCGGCTAGATTGGACAGCGCGAGAATCACGTCGCTTCCCGATTCGCCATGCGTGTGGTGATCGTGTATCGCATCATACTGCTCGCGGTAGAATGAACGAGCATCGCCGACCACATCCTCAAGGACGAGTTCCATTCCAAGATCGATAGTGGACTGAACGCGTTTTGTAAACGTTTGATCCGTCACAATGAGAGCTCGGTTTGCCGAGACTGTGACTCAGGTGGTGCGGCGGGATCGAGTGCGTCCGGGGGCCGTTCATACGGCGGACCAACTACGACGAACCCGGTTCGCTCCGCCCAACCCAGTTCGCCGGAAGGGGCTTCAATCTTGAGCCACCCGGTCTCGGATTGTTCAATCAAGACCCGATCGCCCTCCAGCAGTTCAAAGTACACAGGGCCGGACGTGTCTCTATCGAAATAAACCGGCACTTCGGCAGCTTCCGCGACGGCCAATGGAAGTGGATGTGACTTGCTCCAGATGGAGGCAGCGAAGAGTGCGGCGAGCACAAAAGCGCCGGCCGCCGAAGCGCGCACATACGGAATCGATCGAAAGAGGCGAAGCATGAGAAGCCCCCAGGCCACAATCCAAATTATGGCAGCAACTGTTGCAGACGTTCCGATGGAAAGCCCGTAGTGCCAAAAGAGGAGGCTCTGTTCCCAATCGGG
Source organism: Candidatus Hydrogenedentota bacterium (assembly GCA_029262095.1). Taxonomy (GTDB): domain Bacteria; phylum Hydrogenedentota; class Hydrogenedentia; order Hydrogenedentales; family SLHB01; genus JAJDAB01. Next base: position 6,323 of record JAJDAB010000313.1, on the reverse strand, counting down.
CGGTAGCGGACGACCGGCACTCCGAGGGGTCTGGTTGACGCACATCTGTAGATTCTGATCGGCGTTCTTGAAATTGGGATCGAGGTGAAGGGCTCTTTCGTAATTCGCGATTGCGGGACCGAGACGACTTGACCGGAAATACGCATTGCCAAGATTGTAGAAGACAATCGAGTCAACGATTCCATCGGCGACGAGTTGTTCGTATAGCGTGATAGCTTCTGTGTAATCGTCGTTCCGATACGCCTCATTTGCGCGTTCAAGCGTTACATCGAATACCGTTGCGCTGAGGATGGCGCTGACGTAGAGGATACCGGCGTTCATGATTTGCCCCGCTTCCGAATTGCCGCTCTGATTTGGTCGATGACGGCGGCGGCACCATGTACCAACGCTTTCATTTCGTCGCCGGGCAACGACTGATCGGCGTATACAGCTCGTTCACAGCTACGAAGTATCGTCTGCACATTCTTGCAAAGGTCATCTTCGCAACCATGGCTTCTCAGAAGCGCGTCGGCATCGTGCGCGGTCATGCCCGCTTCCGGCGCATTGTATGTATTTGCAACGAATTGAATGAGCGCGCGATGAAGCGATTCCTCTGGGCGACCGGCTTCGAGCACCCCGCGGAGTTCACGATGCGCTTCTGTTCGCGCGTGATAGGCGCGCGCGTAGCCGTGATCATTCTCGAATCGGCGTCGTCGATATACGAATGCCGCCACCGCCGCATACGCAAGCACCGGAAGAATCGCGGCGATCCAAAACACGGCCGGAAGCCCGTTTCCGCGGGTGAGGTTTCCAGGGCGTGTAACGATGGGCAAAATGTCCGTGGCGAGGATGTCGATCGCATTGACGGAAGTGTTTTCTGCGCCATCAAATAGCACCGGGCGGTCCGACTCGCCAGACGAAAAGACTGTGAGCGAGAACGGACCTATACTTTTTGTCTCGTAGGCCACGCGTTCCGGATCGAAGTACACAAAATGCATTCGCGGGATCGTTTGGTTTCCGGCTTGGTGCGGTGTGATCGCAAATTCGAAAATGTGATCGACTCGGCCTTGAACCGCGAGATCCGGGGCGGCATCGGTACGCACGGGTTCGCCGACGAACGCCCACTCAAGCGCCGGGAATTCCGGCGCGGATACTGCTCGAGGATTGCCGCGTCCAGTAATACGCACTGCTAATTTCACGGGAACACCTTGATCGACCTGGCCGCTCGACAACTGGCCTTCGACCAAAAATGAACCTACCGCGCCGGTGAATCCTTCGGGTCGTTGTGGTAAGGGCTTCACGGTAATCATGACGGGGTCTGATGCGCGTATAAATCGATCGTTAATTCGTCGGCGATATCCGTCGATTTCGGTCACGCCACGGACGATCCCGTTCCACTCAAACTTGTCGATACGGAGTTGCCCCGATCGCGTGGGGTAGAGCATTTGCGTACTTTGGCGCACCCGGTATTTCAGGCCTTCGTGCTGCTTCGCCACGACATCGGTTGGTACGGGTTCTTGTGGAATCGCGTAGAAGCCAACGGTCTGAGGGATGTTTGTAATGCCTTTGATCGATACCCCTTCCATTTCCCAGATTTCAAGCGTCAACGTAATGGCTTCACCTTCGTATGCCTCGATCTTGTCCGTAAGACTGTTGATTCTCACGCCATCTCCCAATGTCGGCCCGGGTCGTTCAACTTGTTCGACTGCGGTCACTGTGAGCGAATTCGACTTGTGCGGTTTGCCGCTGACCGTGACAGTAGCCGCCGGCACCGCTACGGTTGATGGTTCGGCAATCGCCGCGCGAAAATGCAGCATCACACGATGACTAACCGCGCCGTTGATAATCGAGGTCGACGAACTCTGCGAAATCGGCGTGTCTTGTATGACGATATTCGGGACCGACTCGAATTTCACCGCATCGGGTAAACCACCACTTGTGGTCACAATTAGTCGAAAGGGTTGACCGGCGGTAACGGGTTCGATCTCTGCTTCAAGCCGAACACTAACTTGTGCGCCAGCCGCGAAGGTACACGCCGCCAGAACCATCACACGGACTACCACCATGGGCCGGACCGCCGTGGATTCTGCTGGACGCGACGCATGTTCTGCTGTTCCTCTTTATCCCGCTCCTGAAGCGCATCGAGAATGGCTTCGATTGTGTCTTTATTCGGTAGGTCAATCTCGCCTTCCTCCGGGGTGCCATCCTGGTCGGTCTGGCCATCACCGGCTTGCTGTTGTTCATTGCCCGGTTCTGAGCCCGCACCGGACTGTTCGTCGTTCGATTCACCCTCACCGGGTTGCTGGTCCTGATTTTCCCCTTCTTCGGGTTGAGTTTCGTCACCGGGCTGCTGTTCCCCAGGTTCGCCCGAAGGCTTCTGATCACCTTTTTCGCCTTGATCGTCTCCGTCTTGCTGTTCGCCATCGGAATTCGATTGTTCCTGCTGTTCTCCGTCTTCGCCTTTTTCACCCTCGCCGTCTTCCGATTCTTGTTCCTGTTGCTCTTGTTCTGGCGGAGGGTTTTGCAGCATCTTCTTGAGCAGGTAGCGCATATGGTTCAAGTTCTGCTGCGCACCGGCATGATCGGGGTATTGATCCAGAAAATCTTCGTAGCCGTAAATCGCGTCTTCGAATGCGCTCGTCGCCCCTTCAAAATCGGGCGTTAGTGCAAGGTGTTTGGCCAAACCGCTGTCGCAGTTGACGCGATTGAAGCGTGCGTCGCGTCGAATCGTAGCGTTCTCCGCCATTACGGCTTTGTCCAATGATGCCTTGGCCGAGTTTAGTGAAGCGATTGCTAGAGTGCTATCCGCCTCCGGATCGGGAGGAGCTGCGGACTCAAGTTGGGCACAACCGATGTTGTAGTAAAGAAGTTCCGATTCGGGATCGTCGATTTGAAGACCGCGGTAGGCTTGGATCGCTTCGTCGGTTTCACCCCGCTGTAAGAGTTTGTTCGCTTCCTCCACCTCACGTCGTGGTGGATCGGCCGAGGCAGGGTATAATACGGCGGCAAAGCATAAACAAATGAGACTACGTGTGTGCATTAGCATCATCCTCCGCTGCATACCGGCGCGCACTCCTACGGCGCCACCACGGCATGGCTGCGGCAAGCCACAACCCTTCACCGGCGAAACAAACGATCGCGATCGCAAGCGGCCATTGAAAACGGTTGATCGTCCGAAGCCGTATATCGCTGGCGATATCTCGCGTAGCCAGCGAATCAAAACGCTGAAAAATATCTTCGATGTCACGGCGATCGGCGCGCGCACGCGCGTATGCGCCATTCCCGTTCGCGGCCAGGCGCATCAGCGTTTCCTCGTCTAGCTTGGATATGTGAGTGCGTTCGCCGCGCGGCGCTCGGTCGTACCGGTTCAGGTGTTCCGGCATACGAACTGTTGCCCCATCTGGGTCGCCGATGCCCATGACAAATATTCGGGCATACTCAGACGCTTCCTCGGCGGCTGCTATGGCGTCACCCGAGACTTGCTCACCATCGGAGATCAACAGAATCGCTCGCGCAGCCTTACCTGTCGTACCGGATTCCCGGTCTTCCTGTTCAAAGACGCGAACCGCTTCGAGCAATGCTGCGGCGATGTTTGTGCCTTCTTGGCTGACGACGTTCGTGTTCATCGCGTTGAGCACCGCGCGGACAAAGCCATGGTCGAGTGTCAGCGGACACTGGAGTGCGGCATTACCAGAATATGCAATGATGCCAAACCGGTCACCGGGAGCCATTTCTAGCAGAGCCGAAATTTTCTGCTTGGCACGTTCAAGCCGTGTTGGCAGCGGGTTCGTCGCATTCATGCTTTCCGATGTATCGAGGACCACCATAATGTCGCGACTTTGTTTGCGGACATCGAGCCATGCATTGCCCCAATGCGGTTGTGCAAATGTAAGAGCCATCGCGGTGAACCCTAAAGCAGTCAACCATAGGAGAGGTCTACGGATGCGGGGATCGTAACCACCGAGCAAGCGCGGAGCCAACTTCGTCTCCACAAATTTACCGATGCGTTGCGCATGTCGGCGTTCGAGCATGCGTAGCGCGACCACAAGCGCAGCGATAGACACCGCGGTGACGGCGATCCACAGCGCGAAATATTGCATTGGAAATGCGAAGCTCATGTTCATCATGGAATCGTCTCGAACCAGACTCGGCGGCTGAACACAGACGCAGCCATCGTGATCGTGCCTAAAAAGGCAAAGGGCACAAAGCCGTCCTCGTAATCGTAGTAGTCGCCGATTTCGACAACAGTCTTTTCGAGTTCATTAATCTCGGCATAAGCGCCTTGTAGCGAATCGGTATCGGTCGCCCGATAAAACTTTCCACCGGTGCGGTCCGCAATAGACCGTAGCATTTCTTCATCGGGTGCGTTGCCGCGCATTCCGGCCATTGGTCCGAGCAGTTGCCGAGTTACGGCGAGCGAGCTTTCGGCGGAACCGGCGCCAATCGTGTAAACCCGAATATCGTACTCGTTCGCAAACTCGGCCGCGGTAAGCGGGTCGAGTTCACCCGCGTTGTTGCGTCCATCGGTGAGCAACACAATCACTTTCGATTTGGAATCGGAATCCTTCAGCTTACTGACCGCCAAACCCAATGCAGACCCGATGGCCGTCGCGCCCGTGCGGGGATCGCGTGGATTGGCGGTCGCGCCGTCCAGTTCGCGCGTGAGCACCGCGTAATCCAGCGTAAGCGGACATTGGGTCCACGCAACGCGCGCGTACAGAATGAGGCCAAGCCGGTCAAGTCCGTACCGGTCGGTGGCGTCATACTTGCGGCTATCGATGAAATCATGAACCGCCATTTTGGTCACTGTCAATCGATCGGTCCCAAAATCCTTGACCGTCATACTCTCGGAGACATCGACGCACAGCATGATGTCGACGACTTCCGCCACGTCTTTGCGCGGCGTCAAGCCGTGAAGCGGGCGCGCCATCGCGATGATCAGTAGCGTCAATCCAATCGCGCGAACGACTGCGGGTAGGTGGCGGTGCCATGCGTTGGGCGTGGCATCGATACTCTCGGCCGCGTCGCCGGTCGAAATGTTGAGTGCGCCCGGCGCGCGCGAAAACCATTCGATCGCCAACAGAACCGGTACCGCGAATAAAAGGATTAGGAACTCCGGGTTCATGAGACTATTGATGCTAAGAAAAGAGGCGGGCATTATGCAGCGGCCTCTTCGTCTTTGACGATTTCTTTAACAACTGAATCATCAATAAACTGAAGAATATCCGCCATCGATTGTTCGGCTTCTTCAACGGACGACGCATATCGCGCGAACTTTACGCGGTCGCATAGCTTGAGAAACGCCGCGAGCATATCTTGTTGATCGGTTGACAACGTTCCGAATTGAGATGCTGCGGTAAGGAATTCTGGAGTCGTCTGCTCGGGCGCGTGGATTTCGTAGCGATCTTCTACATAGTGTCGGATGATGTCGGAGAGTTCGATGTAATAACGACCGAATTTTCCCGCTGCGGGCAAACCTGCTGCGTCTAACATCCTCAGCCGGTCATAAGCCAACTCCCACGGCGCACGCGGTGGAGGGCGCGTCTCGATATGTTTTCGGCTGCGCAAAAACCAAAAAATCACCGCCGCCGCCGCGAGCGTCACGCCTCCGGCAACCAATAGCCACGGTAGAATATTTCGCGGCGGTACGGTCGACGGATTCGCGTTCGGCGCCGTTTGCAGCATCTGGGCATCTTCTTCCGGCGTCAGACCGCGAAATCGAACGGGAGGAACGGGAATACGGAAACTGGAGTCTCCGACTTTAGCAAGGACGGAGGATATTGGGTAGTCTTTCGGGTGAACCGCGTCCAGCGTATACACCACCGCGACGCGTCGGCGATCATCGTCGGTGAGTGCATCAATGTGTTCGGGCGCGCCGTAGATGTTTAGGCCACCAAGCCCCGCAGGGTCCAATGGCGGAATGACAACCTTGAGCGCCGGATCGGAAATGACCTCAATGGTCAGCGTAATCTGTTTATGAAACGGCGCTTCGGGAGGCTCTGCGATGACGCGCGCCTCATATACCCCCTCAGGCAATTGCGCAAACATCAGGGTTGTCAGGAGTGCGGCGATCATGGCGCGGCATTGGCCCCAAGACGTTCGTTGTATATTTTTACGTCTCGTGTACGAAGGGTTTCGTCAATGAGCTGCTGTAAATGTTCCTGTTCCTTCTGCGCGCGGAGCATCCGCTCGACGCGGGACTTTACTTCCTCGAAAGGTGCAATGCGCTCCGGTGATTTCGATACAACTTTGAACACGAAATACTGTCCCTTGATCTCAATCGGTGCGGTTATCGAATCGATTGTAGCGTCGAAAATTTGCGCAACGACTTTGGGGCTATTCGG
>JAJDAB010000312.1 GCA_029262095.1 Candidatus Hydrogenedentota bacterium | reverse complement strand
CGATCAGCGCCGTCAGAACAAACGATAGGAGACTAAATCGGGAACGCATGCGGGCAATACTCCACCGGTCGAGCCAGAACCGCTAATCGGCCCGGACGTAATACAGGAATGATACGGTGCAAACAGGAATCCGTCAAAGGTAGTCAGATTCGGCGCGCGATACGGACTCATTGACAGCGATTCGGGCGCGCACTAGACTGCACTGAGGCTAAGGAGTCGTTGTATGTTTCTGGTCAATACGGAAACCATTCCCGGGTACCGGATTGTTGAGGTGAAGGGTTTGGTCCAGGGAAACACCATTCGCGCGAAACATGTGGGGAAGGATATTTTCGCGTCGTTGAAAAACATCGTTGGCGGTGAGTTGAAAGCGTATACAGAGCTATTGACGGAATCGCGGAAGCAGGCGACGGAGCGCATGATCGCGGAAGCCGACGCGCTTGGTGCGAATGCGGTGCTGAACGTGCGGTATAGCACCAGCTCGGTCGCTCAAGGGGCGGCCGAATTGTATGCGTATGGGACGGCCGTGACCGTCGAGGCGGTCGATGCACCAACGGCGTCTCCACATGTTTGAAGTTCTTTTCGGCGGCGCGGTGCCGATCATCCTACTCATCCTGGGATATGTAATTGGCACTGCGCGCGAGCGCGCACACCTGAAGTCTTTGGACAGCCGTGAACGGCGATACGCGAATGTCCTACAAGTCAACGTGCGATCGTTGCCCGAGAATTGGGAGGTCAAACAAGCGGGGCTCGTGCAAGGACAAGCGGTCATTTCGACGGACTACTTCAAGAGTGTCCGGATGAAAATCAGAAATTTCTTCGGCGGTGAAGCTAAATCGATGCAAACGCTTATGCAACGCGCACGCCGCGAAGCGACCGTCCGTATGATCGACGAGGCGACAGCACTCGGTGCCAATGCCGTTTGGAATATTCGCATCGAAACGTCGGAAATGGGTCAAAGCATGGGCAATAAAGGCGCGGCCATCGCAGAAGCCTACGTCTACGGCACCGCGCTAACCGTACACACGGATCACGACGACTAGGCGCCAAACCCATGCGAATCGGCCGGTTCAATGTAAACCCCATCGACGTCGTACTCGCCGTATTGTTGCCTGTTACGGGAATCGGACTGTTCGTAGAGTTCAGTGACAACGTCTCGCCGCTAACGATTATCTATGCTGCGCGCACGGGCGATGCCGCCCTCGTTGTTGATGCTGTGGACGAAGACTTCGATTTTCTCGCGCGCGATGAACGCGGCCGAACGGTTCTGCATGCAGCCGCGCAATCCGGCAACGAATCCATCGTTCGCCACGTGCTTCAAAACGGAGGCGCGCGATTCGTCAAGGCCTACGACAACTATGGCTACACGCCGGTACATCTGTCGCTCTCCGTTCACACGCCCTACGGTCGTGGCGGCGATCCAACCATCATGGCGTTCATGGAATACGGTGTTGATCCGAATATTGAGACAAAATTCGCCGAGCCTCTTGTTGTGACGGCGATAAAGGCTAGGGACGAGGCGCTTGTCGGCTACTTGCTCGAACGAGGCGCAAAGCTCGATGAGAAAACGGTCCGAGGTCAGCCGCTCGTGACAACCTTGGCAGCCTCGTCAATGTGGAAAGTCTTGGAGCAGTTGCTAAAGGACGGGCGATCGCCCAATGTAGATTCGGGTAACGTTTCTCCGCTTGCCTCCGCAGTATACCAGCGCAACGCGGGCGCGGTACGTCAATTGATCGACTACGGCGCGGAGATAGACGCCGCGTTCAATGCGGGGTGGAGACTTAACGAGCGAAATCTTCGTCTCCCGCACCCGGAAAATCCCGGCATGCATTCAGTCGATTTTGAGATGATGCTCCGCCCGTTGGACTTGGCGCTGTGGTATGACCAGGACTGCGCAACAGCGCTCGTCGAACACGGTGCGACGAGCGATGTGTTTCCCAAGCTTCTAATTCACGCGTTGAAACGGTGAATTGGGAGGGACATGCTCCCGCGTGTCCGGCAGCGAAAGTGGACGTGCAGGAGTGCGTCCCTCCCGTTAAAACGGTACGTCGTCATCATCATCCGCGAAACTACCCCCTCCGCCACGACTGCCGCTGGAGGCCATTACGTCCTCGGGTACTTTCGCACCGCGGGCGGGTTCGAGAAAGCGCTGGATGTCCTTGTCAAACAGTAGTTCGATGCTGCCCGTGGGGCCGTTTCGTTGTTTGGCGATGGTGACCGTGACGGTTCTATCATCGACCGCATCCGCATCCGGCATGTCGTGATGATCGCCGCCCTGACGCTTAAATGGGGCGGGCCGCGATAACATCATGACCACGTCCGCATCCTGTTCGATGGCACCTGATTCCCGAAGGTGTGAGAGCTTTGGCGTGCCGCTGTCGTCGCGTTCGGCTTCGCGGCTGAGCTGCGAAAGTGCGAGAATGGGAATTTGTAACTGGCGCGCCAACCCTTTAATCGACCGGGAGATTTCCGCTATCTCTAGCTGCCGACTTTCGAGCTTACCGCGTCCCGACATGAGTTGCAGATAATCAATGATGATGAGGTCAAGGTTCTTTTGCGTGGCGTGTCGCTTTGCTTTCGATCGCAGCTCAAGTATCCCAACATTACTACTGTCATCGATGTATATTTCCGCCGCGGAAAGTTTGTCGGCCGCGGGCGGCAGTTTCATGAACTCATCTTGCGCGAGGAATCCGGTACGCAACCGGCTAGAGTTAATGCGGCCTTCCATACAGAGCAGCCGCTGAACGAGTTGTTCTTTTGCCATCTCAAGGCTGAATAGTAATACGGATTTTTTCTCGTGCGTCGCGACGTGTGACGCGACGTTGAGCGCGAAGGCGGTCTTTCCCACCGACGGACGCGCCGCGAGAATAATCATGTCCGATTTCTGCAGCCCCCCGAGGATGTCATCGAGATACCGGAATCCGGTGGTTAACCCGCTGACCCCCTTCTCCTTAATCAGCTTCTCGATGCGGTCGATGCCCTCTTCGACCAAATCGCCGATCCGGTAGATTGGGTTGAGTTGGCGCTGTTCGGCGATGGCGAAAATCTGGCTTTCCGCCTGATCGAGTAGCAGCGAGACTTCTTCCGGCTTGCCATAGGCTTGGTTAACCAGCCCGCTGCAGGTGACGATTATTCGACGTAAAATCGAGGCGTCAAGCACGATACGTGCGTAATAATCGACATTGGCAGAGGTGGGCACCGCGCCCGAAAGTTCGCCGATATAGGCATGGCCGCCGGCGGCTTCGAGCTTGTTGTCATGGCCCAATTGATCGACGAGCGTAACGGCGTCGACGGGCAAATTGCGCCGGTAAAGACTTACCGCGGCGGAATAAATGAATTGGTGACGCTCGGAATAGAAGACTTCGTTCGCTTGGTCGCGCAGCACTTCTATAGCAGAACCGACGGCTTCCGGATTGAGCAGCATCGCGCCCAATACACAGCGCTCCGCCTCCAAGCTTTGTGGCGGCAACCGTTCAAATTCCGGTTGCGACACACGTTCGACTGTTGCCATTTGGCTCCCCCTTCAGCCCGCATCATTCACGGGCTGGCCAAAGCCGCACGTGAACTATTCAGACTTTTCAGCGTCCTCGGTTGGCGCTTCAGACGCTGATGCAACCTCTTCCCCATCGGCCGCGCCGCTCGCAGCTTCTACTGCTTCAGGCGCCGCACCGCTTGCCGCTTGTTCGTCCGCATCTGCTTCGGCGATTGCCTGATCCAACAACTCAGTGGATTCTTCCGCAGCCGGTTCTTCCACCACTTCGGCGCTGACTTCGATGGTTACTTTGGCGTCAACGTCTTTGGCCAAGCGAATCGCTACCTCATAGCTTCCCAAAGATTTGATGGGTCCATCAAGTTTTATATTTCGGCGATCGACTTCATGTCCTAAGTCCTTGAGCGCCGCCGCGATATTGGCCGTGGTCACCGAGCCGAACAGCGTGCCCTCGTCGCCCGCGCGCGCAGTTAACTCTATCTTGATGGCAGACATACCCTTCGCCACACCTTCCATCGCTTTGCGATGTTCGGTTTCACGCTTGCCGATGATGCGGCGTTCATGTTCGAGTTGTTGTGCGCTTGTGCTGTCGAGTTGCACGGCCAGCTTACGCGGGAACAAGAAGTTTCGCGCGTAGCCCGGCGATACATTTACCTCGGATCCCATGTCGCCCAAGTTCGCCACGTTCTGACTCAAGATCACTTTCACCGTTCTAATCTCCTCAAACTTACTCGTTCTAAACGAGCGATTAACAATCTAGTTCTCAGGCCGCGCTTACGGCTACCGTTCGTCCAAGCGTTCTTTTCGCGCTTGTGCCAACGCGGTTGCCCGCGCACGAAAATCGGCCCACGTGTCGAACAGGCCAACCATACAGAAAATCGGAATGAATCCCGATGCAAAGATGACGATGAGCACCAGCGCGAAGACCACAAAATTCGGCTGCAGCGCGTTGGATGCAAATGCCAGTACAGACAATCCGTTTAACCAATAGATCACGCCGAGTGCGAAAGCCGAATTCCAGACGATCGTCCGCATCCATTCGTCGGCCAATCGCTGTTCGACGAAGTACAGCACCGCCATGGCAATCACACTCCACACCAGCCAATCCGGCGGTCGCATTTCCGCAAACGAGCTGGTCGGGCCGGGTTCGCCGAACCAGATTCGAAGGCCGGCGGAGGTACCGGAAAGCGTGAGACACGTCCCCAGCAGCACGGTCCCAAAACCGACTAGCCCGAAGAACAGGTCTATATTGTGTAAACGTAGCCATTCTATTGCTTCTTGCTGTTGTTCCCGGGTATCGGCCGACGAGGAATCCGCTTGGCCGTCCAACTGCGCTCCGAATCGATCTAAGACTTCAATACACTCATTGTTAATTGTTTCCCAGCCAACTATGTTGATGGGCAACACCACCGCAAAAATGATCGCGGTCACCAGTGCTACGATGCGGCCATACGGCCAGCGAGATAGTATGCCCCAACCTAACGGTACGCCCACGAACGCCACGAAGATGTAGAACGTCGACGTGAGCGCCATCAGCAGCACGTTTTCATTCGTGAACTGTAATCCAACGTTTACCGCAACACCGCAGGCACCGGCTATTGCTACGCACGCGAACAACGCGTGTACATAGTAGAATTGACGCCGAACAATCGCGATGGCCACCGGAATCGGAAATAGCGCGAAACTAAGTGGCGATGGGCCAGCCGCGATAAGCGTCGTCAGCAAACCCAGGATAAAGAGCAGGCCCCACAGTGAAACTCTGGCCCACACGATCCAGCGTCCGCAAAACGCGCAAGCGCGTCAGTCCGCCACGAAAGGCAATAACGCGATTTGCCGGGCGCGCTTAATAGCGCGAGTCAGCATCCGTTGATGCCGGGCAGTCGCACCGGTAATGCGCCGCGGGATGATTTTACCCCGTTCGGTCACATAGTGTTTCAACATACCGATGTCCTTGTAGTCGATATAGACGACGCGATCCACCGTTAAGCGCGACACTTTATTGCGTTGTTGCGCGCGCTTTTTCTTCTTGCGGGCCTTGGCCTTGGCTTTTGCTGCAATCTTGCTCATTACAATTCGTTACCTTATTTGTTTACCTAGAATGGAATATCATCTTCCGGTGCCGGTTCGGAACCGCCCTGGTTAGAATGTCCTTGATTGGCAGGGGCCGAACGCTGTCCGCCACCGCCCTGATCGTCCCAATCCAACATCTGCACGCGGCGAGCACGCACGTCGATTTTTGAACGTTTCTTGCCAGTATCTTTGTCTTCCCATTGGCTGAAATTCAGACTGCCTTCGATGTAGATGGGACGGCCTTTGCGCAGCTTGTCGCCCAAAAATTCGGCTTGTTTATCAAATGCAGTTACTTCAACAAACAGCGTGTCTTCTTTGCGTTCGCCGTCTTTACCCTTAAAATAACGAGTACACGCCAAACCGATTTCACAAATTGCGAGGCCTGACGGAGTATGTTTCAGATCTGGGTCGCGGGTAAGCCTCCCGGCTAGGGTCACATTATTGATTTCCGGTACACGTAGATCAGACATCGAATCGATACCTTCTAGTCGTCGTCACGATCGCGCGACGGGCGGCGGCCCCGATCATCATCATCGTCGTCGTCACGGTCGCGGCTGCCACGAGT